>NZ_JBMPPH010000007.1:0-138451 GCF_049340285.1 Undibacterium sp. SXout20W
GCTGGTCTGGTGCGACGCGGGATTGGAAATTGAAGGACGAGGTCTGGCTGAATCCGAAACGAAATCAGGCAGAGGAACTAATGCTAGCAGCATGACTTGACGCGACATCTTTGTTGACAACTACCGATTCTTTGTCTGACACATGAGAACCGTCGGATAAATTTGTGGGCACAGGAACGGGGTCAAGTCTAACAATTCGACATTGGAAAATTTGGATGTTGGAAAGTTAGACTTGACCCCGTCCGTTTGAAGGAATCCAGCAGCTATTCGCGGCCATACTTTCGGGCATGCCTCTTTTTTGGTATTTTGAAAGTTACTACAATTGCCTAGATTGAAATGGTCGCGATGATAAAAAAATCAAATTGCTGCAAAAAGTCATCGAAACCACACCGCATGATGGCGTCAAAAACAAAGCGCAAAGCATGTTAGAGCTTGTAGCTCATTGATTTATGACCGACTGATTTGCACAAAGTTGACAGTCGCAACAACATAAATTACTTTTTCCTACCGAAAAAAAAAAGGGATATCATGGTTTTATTTTAGTAAATTTATGAAACTTTCAAGGGCTTGAATTCGTTTCTAACTTAGGAATCATGACAGCTCAGAAGTGGTCATTAATTTTATTTCGGCGCCTTTGAGATTTCGGACCATTTCTGACTGATATGCACCGATGCGGAAAGAATGCGCAAGGGTGATTATTGAATACAAATATTGTAGAGGGATTTAAAATTGATTAACTCAGTCGAAAATCGGCACAATGAAGGCGCATTTGAGAAAACTCAAGTGACAGAAGTACAATATAAAGATAGCCTCTTTTGTTGGGCATTCTGGACACTAATAGCAACCATCTTTGGATTCGCATTTGTTATGCCGTTCATTGGCTTGCTTGTGCTTTTGTTTTTTCCATTTTGTTTCATCTCAGCTGTCTGTTCGATTGTTGGGTTATTTCGAGCCATTAGAAGCTTTAAATGGCGCCGTGCGGGCGCAATGGTATTAAATTTGCTATTTATACTTTCATTTTTCATTTTGCAGGGATTAATAGCATCAACGTTGGGACGTGCTTCAAATATCGTGCATCTCCTCAGTCAAAAACGAGACATTGATTCTAATTTACGAATTCATCCTTCAAAGCGACCAGTTTTTGTAGCTGACTGGGGTATATCGGCGACTCAAAATACTTTCGTGATTTATGATGAAAGTGATCGAATTGCCTTGCCGGAAAACGACCTAATGTGGACTAATGACGACATGGAACTTGTGCGATATTGCGCAGGTCATGTGGCTCCAATCATCAATCACTATTTTCGATGCGACCCTTGAGATTTTTTTGGAATGGCCGCAGTGTAGGGGATTGACATAAATTAGGGACTTAGAATGAGTTTCGACGCCGAAATCCAAGGATGCAAATGGCTGTTTATGGGCAGCATTGCGGAACCAAATGATAACGAATTTAATTTGGAGATATTAGACGGCTAGAAACTTCCAATGTCGCGTGAAATTTTACGGCCGCTCAATGAGGCTCTTAATTCGGGTGCGCCCATAGGTAGTGAGATTTCAAAAATGGTGGTCGAAAGCGCAAGGCGAATCTAAAGTTGGCAATGCTCTGGAAGTGGATTTTCGAGGATTCGTGCAACCGCTAAAAGTATGCGCTTTGGAAACTTCAAGGACAGTTAGTTGGTAGCCGACTGAAAATGGAATCCCATTTTGGGTGGATACAATTATAGAATTTGCTTTAGAACGAGATGAAAAAATGATCAGACTCTGGTGTATTTCACACATTCAGGGGTACAAAGCCGCTGATAATTTTTTTTGCAAATGCTCAACAAATTGGGCGGTTTATGTGATCAGTTTGAAAGAGTTAGTTGAAACAGGTAAAGGGCGAGGATTCCCCAATAACATCGAATGCGATCACGATTCTTAAGTTATCAAATGCAAAACCGACTCCGGGCTTCCTTATAAGATTCAAGGACAACACAAATTTAGCCACAGATTTTGCCACAGAAAATTATTTAATCTCAGATCCCATGCGGCTTGACTCGACTCGGAACTGTGGCTCAAAGTTTGAAACTAAAGAGTCATTAATCTGCGGAAGCAACTGGTCCAAATTCGAATTTGAACAACGGCTATGGAGAACTGCGACTGTCTCGTCAGTGCACGATCCTGACAGTCGCAGCTGAACTTCAACGACCGCATTCCGTGAAGACATGTCGCTCACCAGTCATCCTGTAAGACCTAGCGCCCGTGCGCATATCAGCAGAATTTGGCAAGCGCGCAGTTCAGCAGTAAAACTTACGATTTACAGACGAACGCACTAGTGTTTTCTTCGAGCCCGGTGTGCTATTGCCGCATCTCGGGGAAGTGGTTTTTGGACCACTAGCCTAAGACGACACCCCGCAACTTTTTGTGCCTTGGCATCCCACACATGAATTTGCGTATGTGCCTGACATGGCACATACGGTATGCAATTTACCGGAGGCAAATTGAGAGGCGTCCAAACAGACTTCGATAACGGGAAGTCTGTTTGGATCGTATTTAACAAGGTTTAACGGCGCGGTAATACCCAATTTGCGCGAGGAAAATGGCAAGTATAGCCATTTGGATGTTTTTCGAGATAATCCTGATGCTCAGGTTCCGCATCCCAAAAATCGCCAACCGGCTGCAACTCTGTGACCACTTTGCCAGGCCAAAGATCTGAGGCATTGACATCAGCGATCGTGTTTAATGCTTCAAGGCGTTGCGCTTCGTTCGTGTAATAAATGGCCGAACGATACGACAAGCCACGGTCATTACCCTGCCGATTAGGTGTTGTCGGATCATGAATCTGGAAGAAAAATTCCAGAATGCGACGATAGCTGATCACGGCTGGATCAAAGTTAACTTCTATCCCTTCGGCGTGAGTACCATGATTGCGATACGTCGCGTTTTTAACATCCCCACCGGTATAACCCACGCGGGTGCTTATTACACTGGGTAATTTACGGATCAGATCTTGCATCCCCCAAAAGCATCCACCCGCTAAAACGGCACGTTCTGTCGTCATATCAAACTCCCTCGACCTGATCTAAGTAATCGGCGTAACCCTCGGCTTCCATTTGGGCACGCGGCACAAACCGCAATGAAGCCGAATTAATGCAATAACGCAAGCCACCCCGATCACGTGGGCCGTCAGGAAATACGTGTCCGAGATGGCTGTCACCATGCGCAGATCGCACTTCCGTACGACGCATGCCGTGGCTATCATCATGCAACTCTTTAATAAAACCATGCGTAATAGGCTTGGTAAAACTTGGCCAACCGCAACCTGATTCGTATTTATCCGACGACGCAAACAAAGGCTCTCCAGACACGATATCAACATAGATACCGGACTGTTTATTATTGAGATACTCACCCGTGCCCGGCCTTTCAGTGCCATTGCGTTGAGTCACATTGAACTGTTCTGGGGTCAGGGCCTTGATCGCCTCTGCCGATTTGCTGTAGCGTGTCATAAAAACTCCGGTAGAAAAAACTGCAAGTAATACACGGCACTAAAATGCGCTTCACAGATTCTTGCGTTGCATTACGTAGTCGTACAGGAACAAAAAAACTTACAGTTGTTCCTTAAAACATCCATGCTATCAGAGTCTTTCGCAACGTGTCAGGGACGGAAGAATCTTCGTCAGACTTCCGATACCAGATGATCAAGGTTAATCTCGTCAGCGACATCCGCTACCAGATCACCTATGACAAAGTTATCGGGTTGTGTTTCGATTTGAATGGCATTGCCTTTGGCTCCAGTTGGCACGACCTTCGGGGTATTACCATCCACTTCGACCTTATACTCCGCAGTACAGCTCCGGCAGTAGGTGACATCTCCAGGCTTACTATGACGCTGTAACACGACCGTTGGCCCACACATCACACAATGCTGCAAAGGAATGCCGACATCACTATGACCGACGACATGCAATAGGTCAGAGTGAGTTTGTAGTTGTAAAAATAATTCGCCGAATTTACGGTCAAACTGAGTACCAAGATTATCCTGAATAATCCTCATTGCTTTTTCCACCGGCATACCTGAGCGATAAGGACGACTGCTGGTCATCGCGTCGAACGCATCGCAAATGCCAACAATACGAGCCACATCCGGAATCTGCTCGTGTTGCAGTCCGTTAGGATAACCACGTCCATCCGGGGTTTCATGGTGAAGAAAAACGGCATCCAGTGCCAATTGCGAAAATGGATGACCCGATAGCATGCGTCGCCCTACTTCCGGGTGTGTTTTGATGACCTCATATTCGGCATCGGTGAGCTTGTCTTTTTTGTTCAGAATTGCGTCTGGGATGGCGACCTTACCAAGATCATGCAGGAAGCCACCTATCATGGCGCGTGCCGCATCTGCTTTCGACATACCCGCCTGCAGCGCGAGCAGCCGTGAATACCGAGAAACACGCCACAGATGGCCACCCGTATAGGGATCGCGTGCTTCGACCACCCACGCCATGACTAGTAAACTGGCCAGTATCTTCTCATTTGAAATGGAGCGGTGTTCTGCGGGTTCGCTGGAGACAGTGCCAAAGCGAAGAAAATCAAGAAATTTCATGCGAAGCGCCTTTTAAATGACATCCATGAAAATAGAGGCTGCGACTTACGATAATAAATGCAGCGAAGTTGAATCTGCTGATTCAGGTAAATCAGGTAAAATTTTTGTTCACAGGCACTATTCTTGCACAAAAACAATATTTATACACTGATCATTCGGCGCTCATTCTCGTACTATTAATATTACAAAAAGCGCTATTTACTCACTACAACAAGCGTTAACGACAACATTTATAAGCATCCCGCCGGATCAAACAGCATGCTTACAGCAACGAACGGCATCACGATTCGCAATTCATTCGTGTCGTCGTTGTGTTGTGGTGTCGTATTGACTACTGCGTTAAGAAGCCAGAGTCAAAATTGAGCTTTTCGGTCACAGTCAGAAAACAGGGTTAATGAGCAAAATAAGATAGAGTTTAAGTCATCATCGTGATCCAACTGAATGGCGTCATCCCGATATGTTTGTCGAAAGCACGAGAAAATGCTGTCGTACTGGAATAGCCAACGGCGGGCGCAACAAGCTTTACCGGCTTACCTGATTTGAGAAGTTTCTGTGCATAACTAATTCGCCAATCGGTTAAGTAATCAAGCGGTGGAATGCCGACAATCTCTTTAAAAGTAGCCGCAAACCTCGTTCTCGACATCGTCGCTGTTTGTGCCAGCTCTTCCAGCGTCCACGGATATTCCGGCTTCTCATGCATCGCAAGGATTGCTTTGGCTAATTTAACGTCAGAGAGCCCGGCTATTGTTCCAAGTTCAATTAGTTTTTCATCAATGGCATGCCGAAATAGCAGTACAACCATAAACTCCATCAAACGGTCTATTGCGACCGCTCGCCCTGGTCTGTCGGCAAAGGCTTCATTAAATAGCGATGCAATAATATTTGCGATACCAGGTATGTTTTCAAGAGGCACACATAAAAAATCAGGTAGCCCCCTCAATGTCGGACTATTCAAAGCAACACCAAAATCGATCGATGCACAAACCAAATCCGCGCCATCGCGATGATCGACCTCAAATCGATGAGAAAAAGGTCTACGACAAAAAAGTAGTGTGGGTTTGGTTAATTCTAAATCAAGTAAAGGTGGTCTGTTGACGCGAACAGTACCCTGACGCAAGACATGCAAGATACCGCCGCCCTGACTATTGTCAAAATCGACGATGCCGCACAATGTTCCACTATAGAAAACCTTTGCATTCATCGTGAAGTGCTTAAAAAGAACGGAAAGTGAATCCATAAGTTTTATTTGATGTAGGACGATTAGTCGGTTAATCGGGACGAACGGTGAACTAAGGAAAGATGCAGCCAAGTATATTTGATACCGTGCAGATATGCACTCACCAAGAGGACGCGAGGCAGGCCAGGAACTTTCTTGCATGACCTTGTACGGTGACAGACTACTTAGCAATTAAATAGACGTATTCTTTTAAATCTCTTATCAACGAATAAGTTGATTTTAAGAACTCACTAACCACCTTTTTTGAGAAATTTATCATGACTTCTGAAAACAAAATTGAAACACCGACGCGTCGTATTTTTCTCGGAACGAGTGCCGCAACTCTGTCGGCAGGCGCTATTGCTCTGCTGGGCGGTCAAGACGTCTTCGCTGCGGGCAATCCGACAGATACAAAAAGTGATATTACAATTTTAAACGTCGCAGTTGGCCTCGAGTACGAAGGAATCAATGCCTACGAGATCGCACTTAAAAGCGGCCTTCTCAACGCTCAACACGTCAAGGCTGCGACTAAATTCCAGGACGATCACAAGCAACATAACGACGCATTGATTGCCACTATTCGTAAATTAGGCGGCGAACCTGTGCAGGCGAAAACGCTTGATGAATACGTGAAGCAGCTGAAAGTCGATCAACTCAAAAATGAAGACGACGTTTTAGATTTAGCGGCGCGATTAGAACTTGGTGCAACCAACGCTTATCTTGGTGTCATCACTGTATTCAAGGATCCAGCCTTAGGAAAAATTGCAGCGCGACTGGCAGCAGATGAAGCATCGCACTTTGCTTTATTAAATTTTGACTTAAAGCGCCCATTTTCTAAAGCATTTGCATTTGGTGCCTGATTAAACTAAATGACTGACTCTCCATTTGATGATGTCAGTCACTTCAAAATGCCGCGAGATATCCCCATGCTTAAATCAAAATTTATTTTCCTGATAATTATGCTGCCTGCTTTGACCCGAGAAGCACATGCTGAGAGCAATTCAATACGTGGTAAAGAATTGTACGACAGTCGTTGTATCGCATGTCACTCTATCGATCAAAACAGAGTTGGACCTGCGCATCAAGGTGTTTTTAACCGTCGTGCTGGCCAGGCGCCAGGCTACAATTACTCAGAGGCACTAAAAAACGCCAAGCTGGTATGGTCGGAAAAGACACTAGATGCGTGGCTTAAAAGTCCCGAAGAAACTATTCCAGGCCAAGCAATGGGGTATAGTGTTTCCGACGCTCAAGACCGGGCGGATCTGATCGCCTATTTAAAAAAATTCTCAACAAGATAAACAGGCACAAACAGGCACAAACAGGCACAAAAAATACTTCGCTTTTTGATCGCTCTTTACGATAAAAGCCGACGTGTTCGTACCTTATTTTTATGATGAGGTCTCAACGTGAATGAAAGAAATTACAAAATCTATGCCACCATTTGCCAGATACCTGCCGGAAAAGTTGCTACCTATGGCCAAGTTGCAAAAAATGCCGGGCTTATTAAGCAAGCGCGCCAGGTTGGTAACGTTTTAGCTGGATTGCCACCTGGCAGTGAGATACCTTGGCATCGCGTTGTCAACTGTAAAGGCGAAATTAGAACAAACAGCATTCTTAATGGTGAAAATTTACAGAGACAATTACTTGAAAAAGATGGTGTTTACTTTAATTCGCATGGGCGTATCTCACTCAAGCTTTATGCATGGTTACCCTAAAAATTCTATTGCCTGAAGCAACCGCTTTGTCGGCAAATCTTCCCGCCTACGAAATCGTCAAAACATTTCTAAGCAATGTTGTTTGAAACCAAGAACTATAAAAAAGCACATTCTTGTCTCAACGGATTTACAAACATGAAGTCGAAACAATTCGGCATAAGGTGGCAAGATAGCACCAGTGACATTGACTAGACTTTTCTTAAACTCTCGATCAAATCCGGTATTTCGCTGCGGTAAACATCTGAGTTTGCGCAGATTTCTAAGGTTTCCGTTTTCAAATTTCTGAGAAACTGGACGTGTTCACGCTGGAAACGTTGTGCGATCAGGGGATCTATAATTTTTAAACGACAACTTCTCTGAATTTGCAGTTCCAAATTGAGAACATAGAAGACGACATTTTTTCGCACGATTTCTCGTTCTGACACATCGTTTTGTTCCGGATTGATATGTCGTTGAATATCAGGTCTGGATAAAATTGCACTATTCAATGTCTGCCATTGTTGATCGACGCCACGCAGCATCTCAAGTTGCGTTAAGCGTATTGACGTTCTGTGGCTATTGACCGATACAATAATCGTGACGATGAGACTCATCAAAAATAACAATGGCATAGCCCACGTAGCGGCAAAATAGTTAGCAAATTCCATCTGAATCTCCCATTGGGATAGTGTTTGATGATACGGCCCACGAAATCTTGCCTTGCCGTGCCGTGCCGAATACAAGTAATGTGCCGCGAAGAGTCATCTGAACAAAAAAATCGTTCGCGCGACAAAGATTATGTACTTGCTGGTTCTTTTGTGCCAAATACTGCCAAAAAATAGCGACCCTATTCGCGATTGCACAAAAAATCGATTAGTTCTCAACCTCAATTATGCCGTACTGACCGACGCTTTTTTCAAACTTTATATTCCCGATCAAATCAGTAATCTTAAGAGTGAGGATAAAATCGGCGCTCGAATTTTGAGCTCTGATGGAAAAATGCTTTTTTGCAGGAATGTGTAAGCTATGCCCATCGTTACTCCTTCTTCCGACTTCTAACAAGTTACTTGCAGTGTAAATCCCATACTGATCACCGTTCTTTAATTCAAAAAAGGTGTCTACATTGCCCCCACCGCTTGAGAAGCAAGATTGCACCAATGACGTTAATTGTGCTTGATTTACCGCATTCGTGCCACATGTCAGTTCGACATCGTATTCTATTTTGTCACGCCATAATTGCCCTGATAAAGATCGCATTACGCATTCGGCGTTCTCGCAGATCAGCAGCAAGGCAAAACAAGAAAAAATAAACATAAGAAAATAAATAACTTTATTGAAATTATTCGCTTTCACTCGTCACGCCTTAAAGAGGTTCATTAAAAGATAGGTATAATAAACATATCATTACATTTTTTAAAGCGATAAATAACTAGATCGATAGAAATTTTATAATTAATAAAATATCCTTATAAATATTCAATAAATAAGGGGCATTCGACCATCTAAATTACTGTTGAAAATAATTATTATTGTATTTAGACAAATTTATTGCTACAATTTTTATACCAGTAATTGCAGTTATCATCAACATAAAAAACGCCCTAAAAAACTGAATTTCAATAAAGGTTTTCCTGCTATGGATGGCATTGCATCGGTAATGAACCAGGTTGATTTAGCAAAGCCACTTACTACTTTTGCGACTCCCAAACTTGAACGTCTTCTCAGAAAATTGAATGAGGAGACAGACTTACCAACGTTGGGTATCGCGATCGCTAAGGTGATTGAAATCACGTCTTCAGGAGAAGATTCAGTGACGCGACTTGCCCATTTTGTGCTTTCTGATGTTGGACTAACTCAAAAAATTTTACGTTTATCGAATACCGTACATTACCGCACCCGGTCTCGTACCGCCGTCACAACAATTTCGCGCTCAATTTTTTTGCTCGGGTTTAATACTGTAAAAACGAGTGCCATGGCAATGCTACTCGTTGACTTTTTTAAGGACAAAGAACAAGTCAGTAGCGTGCGTTTAGAATTGGTTCGTTCATTGTGTGCAAGTATTATTGGTAGAGAAATGTCCCAGAGAGGGCGCTTTTCAGATGGGGAAGAAGGTGCAGTGGCGGCGTTGTTTAAGAACATAGGCCGCGTTTTGGTTGCCTCTTTTGACCATCAACTGTATGAGCAAATTCAAAAAATCTCCGACGCTGGAGAAAGCAATCTCAATGATGCTGTACATTTATTATTAGGCTGTAGTTATGAGAATTTTGGCGAAATGGTCTTACAGGAATGGCAGATGCCTGCCACCATCATTCAGGCGTTAGCGCCATTACCGAAGGGTGAACTAAATAAAACGTCATACCGTAACGAGTGGATTAAACAGGTTGCCAGCTTCAGTGAAGCCTTAGCTGACATTGTGATGCTAGGCAAACATAGCTTGCCAGGATACGCGGATCACTTGTTGAAGAAATTTGGCAGAGCTCTGGAGATTGATCAGAAAACCTTAGATCATATGATCGTTAAGGTTGAAAATGAAACGCGGGAACTGGCAAAAAGCATGAATATCACATTGCCGGGTGGGTTTGAAGATAAGAAGGAATTAGACCCTCCGACAGGGCTTCCAGGCGAATTTCTAATGAAAACTGATGAACTTCTACCGGCCCAGAACACCGAAAGATACCCTAGTGGTAAGCCCTATAATGCACGCGATTTGTTATTGGCGGGTGTCCAAGATGTTACGCAAATGCTGGCTTCAGATAATTTGCAAATCAATGATCTTATTCTTTTGGTGCTAGAAACCATATATAGCAGCATGGGATTTCGCTTTGCAACTGTATGTCTCCGGGATATGACTACAGGTCGTTATGTGTCGCGCGTTGCGGTGGGGGCGAACTATGCCAACTGGCAAAAAGGATTCACGTTTGCAAGTAAGCCAGAATCAGATTTATTTCACTTAGCGATGAGCAATAATGTCGATCTGATGATTTCAGATGTGACACAAACGAAAATTCGTCCGTTACTTCCCCCATGGCATCAGGCACTATTGCCAGACGCTCGCAGCTTGATGATTTTGCCGCTGGTGATACAGAAAAGGCCATTAGGCTTATTTTATGCTGATCGAAATACAATATCAGAAGAATCACCTGTTGACGAAACGGCATTAATCAAAACACTCAAGAATCAACTACTGGCAGCAATGATGCGTGGAAATAAAGTACCAACGACCACATTTCGCTAGCTCAATTGCACCTGTTGCTTGACTGGAATTTTTTAAATGCCGTAAATACTGACAAGCTCATTTTAATTGAGTAGACAACAATCAAGCTTCCAAAGAGATCACCGGCAAACATAACAAAGAAATCGGAAAAAAAATCTTGTCGGTCTCCATGTAGAAAAAACCAGATATGGTGAAGCAAAGGACTGGCGAATGCATAACCTGCCACGCACACCAATAATCGTTTAGGCGTCAAGTTGGCAAGTGTTGCGTGTAGCCCATAGAAATGTTCAGCGATCCGGTAGACCATATATGGTGCTGCGGCCGCAAGGATGCCACCCATAAAAGAGCGAACGACATCATCAGGGAAAAAATAAAAAAAGCAGACTAGCCAGGAGACAATTAACAGACCAATCGCGCCTGCTCCTCCAAATAGTAATGTGCTGAGTAAGCGCACTCCCGCTGGCAAATATACCCAATTAATGCCACGGGCAAATTCAAATCGGTTAAATATCAATTCATTGATATAGAGCGTCAAAATAAATAAAATAATTGTTGCCGTTACCATCGCAACATTGAGGCGCAATTGGGTCATGAAGAAATGGAATAAAATTGGTCTTTAAATGTTTTCGTACTATTTTTTAGAGCGGTATAATAGGCTTTAATTTTCAACATTCGGTTGCAATTTTCCAACATGAAACAAACCACACGACCTGCCGACATTTATTTGCGCTTTCTGCAATTGGCAGACGCCTTACGTGGTTTGCCATCTTTGCCATCACTTGATCCATTAGAAGAACGAATTCTCGATCTCGTGGCCAGAACCTACCAAACTCAAGAGCGATTATCGGTACGCGATATGATGGCTAAAAGTGAACTCGGATCTCCGGCGATGCTACACAGTCGTCTAAAATCCATGCGGGAAAAAGGATGGATTATGCTCGCGGATACTGAAGATGCAAGAAGAAAGCAAATCGAACTGACGCAGGCAGCATTACTTCATTTTGACAAATTGTCGAAATGCCTGATTCAAGCGACAAAGAGTATTTCGTAAGAAAAATTATCTTCTTTATCAGCTGCTGCATGCCTCCGCATAGCCTCCAGAACCTCCAAATTTGCAAATCCGATTCGACAAAATTTTAATCAGTCGTCCATATTTCAAGTATCACACAAGCATCGCGATCCAGGCCATGATCGCAGATGATACATTTCGTTATACTGAAGCAATAATATCGTTACACATCGAGGTCATCGATTTCAAACAACAGTGCGTTATCAGACTCATAGGAGGCATCAAAATAGTCGCCCCTAAATTTAAAATCATTCATTCTTCAGGAGATCTTCATGTTTAAAACTACTCGAAAAATTGCTTCCATAGCGATCCTTACCGGCTTATCAGCGCTGTCAATTCAGTCAACATTCGCGCAGGATACTACCTTCGCCAAAGAACATCCGCGTCGTGCTGAAGTAATAGCGCGTGAAAAACATGAGAAAGCCATGACAGCCAAAGAAGTAAAAAATGGCAGTCTGACGCAGGCACAGGGAAAGCAGTTGAATAAAGAAGATACGGCGATCAGAAAAGAAGAGCGCGCTGACGCAGCTGCGGATGGCGGACACATCACTAAGGGCGAACAACGTCATTTAAATCGTCAGGAAAACGCTGTTAATGCGCAACGCAAAGCGGATATCCAGTCCAACAAAGCAGGTGTTGCGACTGGTAACTAAGTAAAACTCAAATACTGTTTTTCAAATATCGCTGATGATCCTCCACGATTTCGTCGAGGGTCATCAGCGATTTTATTTCTTCTCAACTTATTGCATCTTGCTCAGTTGAGAGAACTTGATCATTATTTTAAATTAGGAGAATATCTAAACACTTCACTGAGCTTCAGTTTTTTGAAATTTTCATTGGAGGTCTTAACGCTCTTTTAAGGCGATCTTATCAGACACACTCAAAGCAACCCGCCCTGATGTTCTATCAATCTCCCATTGACTCCCAACAAACGTAAGCCACAAGCTTGAATCTTTAAAACCAAACACAAATAATGTGTCAGATAGGGTTGTAGGAAAATGCGACATTTAAATCGATACAAAGATACGTACTTGGCCACGGAATACTTAATTCAATTGCAATTTCGCGCAAAATAGCAATGACGCCGCTATTGGTCATCTAAACCCTTACCGTTCAGTATGTTTTCCAAATATTTCTCAACCCTGGATTCTCTTGTCTTGGATTGCTTTGGCGCGGAGAAATGAAGTAGGTAAGCTCTTTGTCGTCCCGGGGTTAATGCATTAAATGCCGCGTTCAACTGAGGAAGCTCGTTCAATTTACGTTGAAACTCTTCAGCGATTTTGAAATCGGATGGCTTTTTGAATTCGACCTTTACACCTGATTTTTCGATGTCAATTGCTTCAGCGATATAAGCGCTCAACAGATCAGATTGACTCGTGATGCCTTGGATGTCGGTAAATCTGACCTGACGCGCCGCTTGTACGTTCTCGGTCTGCCGGATCAAAATACCATAGGGATCCTTTAAGAGCACACCTTTATGAAATAGCAATGCATAATACGCTTTAAAGCCGTGTATCAGTACGACATTCGCTTTCTGAAATGTGTAGCACGGCACACCCCATTTCAACTCTTCTTCTAATTCGGTGTTGAGTAAGATTTCTCGTAATTTTTTATATTCTTGCTGCCACTGACTGGGTTTTTTAAAAAAGAAATCGACTTGAGGATTCATTTTCATCACCTTTTCAAACAGCTAAATAAAAGTCCCGGCCCCAAGTGTGTACTCAGTTTATCTACGATTGTATCTTTCCCTTCAGTACAAATACATTATCTTACAACGACGTATTCGGGAAGAATTTTGCGCGTAGTGTCATAAACGGCGTCTCCACTATGTGGTATAAAAACCATCCTCCGCACAGGGCAGCCATCATCACAATCACGATCCCAAGCGGTGCGTTCGTATCAATCTGCCATAACGACATTGGAATGATCATCAATTTAAATAGTGGCTTATGGGCAAGATAAATAGCATATGACCAGAGGGCAAGACTTTCAGCACCGGGGACGCGCATCCGATTCAATAACGAAGTAGGACTTAACGCCGCCATCGTCAATAACGCAAAGCTCGCTGCCAACAAAGAATAACCGAATGTCATGCAAGTAAAAGTAAATCCATAGCCCTCTATCTCGCTATAATTCAATAGCAAATAGACGGTCAGTGCGAACATGAGCATGCCGGATGCCAACAAACTATTTCCTTTTCGCATGATGCTGTCGTAGAGGTCAATTTTAAAATTCTTCAATAGCGCAATCAACACTCCGGCAGATAATTCATCGAAACGTGCAAAACTTGAATAATAAATGTGCGCCGCGTAATCCTCGGAGGTCATCAAATTTTCTCCAAGCTTTAGCCACGAGAACCCCCGGACAGCGATAGGAATAATGATCAACAACGCGATTGTTATTCGAGACCACACAGCAGGTTTGGATAAGCCTGCAATCATGAAGCTGATGAGCGGTAGTACTACATAAAACTGCTCTTCAACACACAACGACCATGAATGAGAAAATGTTTCACCAAAATGCAGACCAATATTTTGTGTGAACGTTAGAAAGCGCCAGAGAGAAGCCGTATCGGTTCCTGCCAATAAGGAGGGAAAAATAAAATAGAGCGCTAGTACGACGTAATAATTGGGCAAGGTCCGCAGCAATCGTCTCGCAAAAAAAGTCTTCAGAGAAAATCGGGCGCCACGCGCGTAGGACGACAAGACTTGATTGCCGATCAAATAGCCGCTCAGCACAAAAAACAGATCCACCCCCATCCAGCCAATATCGGTCAAAAATCCAAATGTCGATTTGTGACTCACTACGACGCCATAATGCGACATCAATACCAGTAAAATCGCGCAGGTGCGCAGCGTATCCAGACCATAGATACGCTGGGTTTGTTGGGGGTTGTTCATTGTTGTGAATGACAAAGAGTTCAAGGAGTTCAAGGAGTTCAAGGAGCTGAGTGCATTATCAGACATTCCAGACATTTTCAAACCAGGCAAGGGTATGTGACAGTGCGACTGAATTGCCGGGGATGAAGGCGTGACTAGCGTTAATTTCAACGGTCAAAGCGAAGTCTGGAGAGAGTAGTTCATCGACCGCAATCATACCGTCATGTTGTAGTTTACAACCTTCAAATAAGCCAAGCACGCCGAGCCATGGCCACACGCCATAAATACATGCGGTTGGGATGGATGGGATAGAAATTGTCGACATCAGACGATCATCTGTCGCTATCAGCCCGCAGTCACCAGTCAAGGCTTTGTAGATGTTCCAATTTTTAAATCTACGCGAAAGCCGGTTTGACCTGATTGGAGAAGCGAGCAAAACTAAACGGCTTGGAAAAATCATAGCGTTTTCATGTTCTTGAAGTACGAGACGCAAAAGGATACCTCCAAACGAGTAGCCAATTGCGCAATACTTACCTTGACTAGCGATGCCAAGTAAAAAGGCGGTTAATTGACTTTTGATGTCTGCTAGCGATTGCTTAGAAGTTGAATAATCAAAGAAGTGCACCGCATATCCACGAGCGGTAAAAAAATTCTTTAATGTACGTCGCATGTAACGCTTGCCGCCCATGCCATCAACGAAAACGATCTGCTTCGTCATTTTTGCGCCCTTTTTAATAGGTAAAGCGATCGCTCTTTGTAGGTACAAGCCGAGGGTAGTACGGCGAAACCTTACTTTAGTTTAGTTCCGCAACAGCCAGGAGATAGTTGCTTGAAGAAAAATTAAATTTTATTCGCCATCAAACCACAGAAGTGTAAAAAATAACTATTCGCCCTAAGAATCGGATCACATTTTTCAAACTCTTTTGAAATACGCTGAAGTACAGTCAATTTCTTACACAAATATTACCCAATTGAAAGACTGAATTATGATGGGTACTTTTCTAAAAAATAGACCTATTTTTTGGTCGCATTTTTTTGTTTTCAGAACTCATCAGAAGATTTTGGCCTAAACGCTCAAAGAAAGCCCGTAGACACTGTTAATTGTCAAAAATATTTACACTTTGAATAATTTCTATTTTATTTTAACTATAAGTCTTTGTTTATTATAAATATTAACAATAAGGCATGATTTTTGCTGTTGATCTAAAAGTACTGCATTTCGCAGTTATTTCCGACAACTTGAGCGAAAGTGAATCATGAAAATAAAATTGAAATCCCTTATTTTTTTATGCGCGAGCGTATTTTTTCAGGCAGCTAATGCCGATCAGATTTTTTCCTATACCGAAGGATTTACTAATCCCAATGACTCACAAAGTACATTTGTCTTATCTGGTACTTTCAGCGAATCAAGTGCAGGTGTACTGACGAATTTATCGTCAAGTATTTTAGCAAATGGCAATTTTTCGGCAAATCTGACCGTTGATTCAATTTCAGCCTCAAAATTCGTTAGTTTGCCTAATGCAACACAACATGGCCTGCCTCTACAGATCAATGGATTTTTTATCGGGCCAGCTGGAAATAGAAATAGCATTACGTCATGCGGTCAGGTCTTTCTGAATGGCAGCGGATGTGCAGATTGGCAGACTTGGGACTCCACGGTCCGTTCACAAGGACTCACTGATATTCGTACTTTAGGCGCAGGCATCGGTGGCGCACAGCTTTCAAACGATAGCTTTTCACAGACGAGTGCCTTGCAATTATCAGAAGTGCCTGAGCCAAATATCATGCTTTTATTTTTCGCAGGTCTCGCACTGTTATCATTTCGTCGCCAAAACAAACAGCAATAAATTATCTAGCGCTATGCCATCGACAGAACCAGCCCGCGCGGCTGGTTTATTTGGTTCTACGAACCACGTTTGTACTGAATTTTTCTTTCGAATTGCTTGTCCAGTGCAGTCCTATGACTATTCTGGTGTCGACATGTAGCAAGAATTAACAGTCCGATTTCGGCTCAATTTCGCAGTCGAGGGTGCGGATAAAAACTTGGACTAATTGGTCAATATTTTGTGCGCGTCAACACTATCGCGATATTACAAAAATTAAGATCTCATTTGTACTCGGATTGAGAGGCAAAAATGCCCAAGCCTGATGATCTAGGTTTGGGCATTTTCTTGAACGTTTTTAGCTTTCTACTTAATTGTCGGGAACATTTATTTTTAGGATCAGAGCTGTGTCAAACTTTTTTTGTTTGTGTCAGACTTTTTTATTTATCCACAACAGTCACATCAAACAAACTTCACCTTATTCCACCGTCACACTTTTCGCCAAATTACGTGGTTTATCCACGTCTGTGCCGCGGGCTAGTGCGGTGTGGTAGGCGAGTAATTGTAGTGTGACGACGTGCAGGATGGCGGAGAGTTGGCCGTAGTGTTCCGGCAGACGGATTACATGTACGCCTTCGCTGGAGGTTATGTGAGAATCAGCGTCGGCGAAGACGAATAATTCACCGCCACGGGCGCGGACTTCTTGCATGTTGGATTTGAGTTTTTCAATCAAGGCGTCGTTCGGGGCGACCGTGACGACGGGCATCTCTTTGGTGACCAGGGCTAGCGGGCCGTGTTTTAATTCGCCCGCTGGATAAGCTTCCGCATGGATGTAAGAAATTTCTTTGAGTTTTAATGCACCTTCGAGGGCGATTGGATAATGCAAACCCCGGCCGAGGAATAAGGCATTTTCTTTGTTGGCGAATTCATCCGCCCACGCAATAATTTGTGGTTCTAGCGCCAGCACGGCACTGATCGCGACGGGCAAATGGCGCATCGATTTAATATGGGTCGCTTCTTCTTCGTCAGACAAACGGCCTTTGCTTTGTGCCAGTGCCAGGGTGAGCAAAAACAAGGCCGCCAATTGCGTCGTGAATGCTTTGGTAGAGGCAACGCCAACCTCAACGCCAGCACGTGTGATGTATGCCAATGCACATTCGCGAACCATCGCGCTTGTCGACACGTTACAGATGGTGAGCGTGTGATGCATACCAAGGCTACGTGCGTGTTTGAGTGCGGCGAGCGTATCGGCGGTCTCGCCACTTTGCGAAATGGTGACTACCAGACTATTTGGATTTGGTACGCTGTCGCGGTAGCGGTATTCGCTGGCGATTTCTACGCTGACTGGAATTTTAGCGATGGATTCTATCCAGTATTTAGCGGTCAGACCGGCATAATAGCTAGTACCGCACGCCAGGATCAGTACTGAATCGATTTGTTTAAAAATACCGTATGCATTATCACCAAATAGCTCGGGCATGATGCCGGTGACGCCTTCAAGCGTATCGCTGATTGCACGCGGCTGTTCGAAAATTTCTTTTTGCATGTAATGGCGATATGGCCCTAACTCTGCCGCGCCACTGTGAGCGTGAACGGTGCGGACTTCGCGGTCTACGGATTTGCCGTTAACATCGACGATCCAGACACGTTGCAATTGCAAATCAACGACGTCACCTTCTTCAAGGTAAGTGATCTGGTCAGTCACACCGGCCAGGGCCATTGCGTCAGAAGCGAGGAAATTTTCACCTTTTCCAATACCAACGATCAATGGTGATCCGTGACGAGCACCCACCACGCGGTGTGGTTCATCGCGGCAAAATACGGCGATGGCATAGGCGCCAGTCAAACGTTTGACAGCGAGTTTGACGGTTTCAAACAGATCGCCTTGGTACATATGGTCGACCAGGTGGGCAATCACTTCCGTGTCGGTTTGACTTTCAAAGACATAGCCGAGTGCAGTTAATTCTGCGCGTAATTCTTCATGGTTTTCAATAATGCCGTTATGAACCAAGGCAATTCGATCACGTGAAAAATGCGGATGTGCATTGGCGGAAGAAGGCACACCATGGGTAGCCCAGCGTGTGTGTGCAATACCAGTGAAGCCAGCCAAACCTGTTTGCTCAATTTGCGCTTGCAATTCTGCAACCCGCGACGTACTACGCGAGCGTTGTAATTGACCATTGACATGCAAAGCCACGCCACAAGAATCATAGCCGCGGTATTCGAGTCGCTTCAGACCTTCAAGCAAAATTGGGGTGATGTTACGTTGAGCAACTGCCGCGACGATACCGCACATGGTGACCTCACAAATAAAAATGGAATGTCGCCATGCTAATGGAGATTGATTGAAACTTTATTTCAAAATTTAACTTGATATGAAATCTTAACTTACGAAGATTGAAAATGAATGTTATATTCCATAATATCTTCTTTTATGGAATTTTATTTCATTTATTATGATACTTGATGAACTCGATAAAAGAATTTTGTTGCAAATACAACAAAATTCAGCCTTAACAAATCATGAATTAGCGGCGCGCGTGCACGCTTCACCGCCGACGTGCTTACGGCGTGTTAAACGTCTGGTCGATGAAGGCGTGATTTTGCGTCAGGTTGCGCTACTTGCACCTGAAAAATTAGGGCCAAGCCTGACAGCGATCGTAGAAATTACGCTCGATCATCAAACGACAGAAAAATTGCTTGAGTTTGAAAAGCTGGTAGCAGCTGAGGATGCTGTTCAGCAATGTTATCGGGTATCTCCGGGCCCAGATTTCGTTTTAATGATTCAGGTGGCAGATATGCCTGCCTATCACGCGCTTGCGCATCGCTTGTTCGCAACGCAAAGCAATATCCGAAACGTGCGGAGTTTTTTTTCGATCGTGCGAAGTAAATTTGAAACACGTATTGCTCTCTGAGCCAAGTATTACAGCGGTCGGATACCTTCGCGTAAAACTTCTTCTTTGTAATAGCGTTGAAAACCCTTCCAGACCAAGCCGTTGCGTACAACGCGATCAAAAATTTCTTGAAGCGCTTTCAAATCCTCCGAGCTCAGTGACTTTTTAGAAAAATACACGCCAGTTTCGCCCCACGGCAATTCGGTTAATTGTTCGTAGCGTAATTGATCGACAATATCTTCAACCCGTTGATCCGTCTGTGCTGTGCCAGCAAGAATGGAGGGCGCCATCAACACGTAGTCAACAGCCCCCCGTTTTAATAATCGTGCAACGGATAGCGGGTCGACATCGATGACCAGTCGCCCCTTTTTTTGCAACTCTAGCAAGAGCGCCTGATACTGTTCGCCGTAATCAAATCCTCGTACCACCGCGACTTTCGTTTTTGATTGTCCTAGCAAATCAGAAAAATTTTTAACGCTCTGGCGGGATGAGGGTAATGACATCAGCATCGCGCGACTACGTATCAGCGGAATAAAAATACCGTTTTGATCTCGCTTGGGAGTGCGTGTCGCCGGAATCATCATATCCGCCTGACCGTTTTCAAATAATACTTCCAAGCGCGACCGTGGAACCAAAGTAATATCAAAAGAACATGTATCTTTTGACGCCAAGGCTCGCAAAATTTCTGGATAGACCCCACTGATAATATCGCCTTGATCAATCACACTCAGTCCCGTCACGGACATAGGAACATTGATCGAACGCGAGCAGGCCGCCAACGCCGGTAACACAGAAAAGACAGTGATCAGCAAAAGCAGTAAACCCTTGGAATAGCTGACGGCTTGATGATTTGACATACGTACGCTCAAACGGTTAATACCAGTACAGTCTACCTGATGCTGCCATTTTTACGCAAAAAGTATGCAAAAACAAACATCCTAACTTAGCGGCTCAATTAGTTGCTCACTTAGTAGCTCACTTAGTAGCTCACTTCGTAGCCAACTTCGCGACTCACTTAGCGAGGACGAGATCCAAGGTTGAGAGCCTCAGATTGATAATAATTCTGGAAAAATTTCCAGACAAAGCCGGATTTAGCGGCACTATTAAATAAGACCTGCAAACTTTGCTTATCTTGTTCCGTTAATGTTTTGGTCGATAAATAAACGCCGCTATCGAGCCACGGTATTTCTGAGAGAATTTCGAAATGTAATTTGTCTTCCAAATCACGAACCCGCGCATCCCTCGCTACTTCACCGATGAGTATGTATGGCGCCATCAAGGTGTATTCAGCAGCGCCAGCTTTTAACATGCGAGCAACTGAGCCCGGATTGGCTTCATAAATAAGACGCTCCTGTTTCATCAACTCTTGCATTAGATTGACATAAACGTCGCCATAATCATAACCACGAACCACCACGACTTTGGCGGATTTTCTATCGAGTAAATCTTGAATACTACTGACGGGCGGCAGATCAGATTGGATCGAGATCAATGCCGCTCTTGTATATAACAGAGGAACAAAAGTACCAAATGCGTCGCGGCGTGAAGTTCTGATTGCCGGGAGTAAGAGATCAGTTTGCCCATTTTGAAACATAAGCTCTTGGCGGGCGCGGGGTACGATAGAAAAATTAAATAAACAACCGTCTTTGTTTGCCATGGAAGACAAAAGATCAGGGTACACACCAGAAATTTCGTTATCCTTTGCGATTGCCGTTAATCCAGTCGGTGAAAATGCAACATGAATTTTACGAGTACATTTTGCATGTGCTTCCGAGAAGAGGCCACTGCAAGCGCTAAAAATAAAAAAATAGCAACAATAACGAAGTATCAGCGTTATTTGCAGTGCCAACTGAGGCATCGTAAAGTCCCTCGTAGGTCAAACTTTCAGATTAGTTGACGAATTGCATTTTCACAAAAAAATCTTTTTAAAGTCACATTTAATTGTGATCACAAAAATGCAATAAGTCAGCAGGCGAAATAATATCGATGGTTCGATAGCCTAGCGAAATGACCTTACGTTGACATAAAAATTTTAACTCTTTAGATAAAGTCTGCCGACTCATCCCTAGCATCATGGCTAATGATTCCTGCGAGATCTGAATGCTGCTTTGTGGTGTTGAAGCATGCATGGTGTTGCTTCCGGAGAGCAATAAAAGGCGGCGAGCGGTGCGCGCTCTGGGTGAGCGCAGATGAACATCTTCGATTGCGCCATACAACAATCTTATCCGGTAGGCCAATATCTGTGCGATGGCCATGGCAAATTGCGGGACTTGCATCGCATGTGCAAACGCCTCAGGTGTCACGAGCATCAATTCGACATTTCCTAACGCAGTGGCGTCGTGCGTTCGCGGTTGCCCATCGATCAATGAAATTTCACCAAACCATGTACCAGGCTCAAGGGTACTTAAAATTCCTTCGCGTCCATCTTCACTGAGTGTCGACATTTTGATGCAACCTCGGAGTAAGGCGTAAAAACCAAGTGGTGCATCACCGCGCCTGAACAGCATTTCACCTGCCTTAAGGCTGACCCCGCTGGCGTCATTTAACAAAACCTGGCGGACGCTATCTGACAGCGCGAAAAACCAGCTCGACGCAGGCAAAGCGAGCAATTGCGCATCAAATGTGCTTTTTTCGGGCTGCAAGTTCGATAACATTCCGTTACTATTCAGGCGCATTAAATTAATAGAAACTAATTGTAGAATATTTGACAGTTTGATGCTCTCAATCGCTGTATGGTGGCAATACAACAAATCAAAATGAGGTTCCAATATACGGGCAAAACAAGTTGACCAAGAGCGGATACAAGCTCACTTCATAGGTCATTAAGCTGCCTGGTCGATGTTGGTTCAACCGATAACACAACTGGAGTGAGACAAATGCATCATCGCACCGATTTCGTCCGTATGGAGGACAGTCAAGCAGAAGACTGGCAAATTATTGGCGGAGAATTCATGCAATTCGCACAAAAATTGCCCGAACGCATCATCCGTCATCTACAACTTCTGGAGGGCGATTACGGCGGTTTTCCGATTGACCGCTACGCCCATTCATTACAAACAGCAACGCGCGCGCTGCGCGATGACAGGGATGAAGAGTACGTTTGCTGCGCACTTTTGCACGATATTGGTGATACCCTGGGTAGCTTCAATCACCCAGATATTGCTGCTGCGATACTAAAGCCGTTCGTCAGCGAAGACAATCTTTGGATGGTTCAGCATCACGGGATTTTTCAAGGTCACTACTTTTTCCATCACATTGGTATGGATCGTGATATGCGCGAACAATTCCGCGGGCATCCCTATTTTGAAAAAACCGCAGAATTCTGCGCGCTTTATGATAATCCGTCATTTGATAAATACGCGGAAACGTTTCCTATCATTGAATTCGAACCAATGCTGCGTAGATTATTGGCAAAACCTAAAAATACAATCTACAAAGCCGCATTAACTGATAAATAAAAAAAAATTAAAACAATGAGAACGCTAGATTATGCCAACACCCTATTCGTTGCTGGTATAACATTTGCTAGATTTGAATCACAACTTATTAAAAATAACTGGAGACGCCATGCAAATCCCTTCATTGAAAGACCAAGTTAGTCCCGAAGAATGGCAATTGCGGGTTGATCTTGCGGCCTGTTACCGCCTGGTTGCGTTGTATGGCTGGAGTGATCTGGTGTTTACACATATCAGCGTGCGTATCCCGGGGCCAGAACATCATTTCCTGATCAATCCTTATGGCCTCATGTTTGATGAAATTACAGCATCGTCACTGATTAAAGTGGATCAACAATGCAATAAAGTGATCGACTCACCGTTTCCGGTGAATCCTGCTGGCTTCGTCATTCATAGCGCCGTGCATGCAGCACGCGAAGATGTGCAGTGCGTATTACACACCCATACACGCGCTGGCGTTGCAGTAAGTGCACAAAAATGTGGGGTTCTGCCGATTTCTCAGCAATCGACATTCGTATTGGCATCTTTAGCCTATCATGACTACGAAGGTGTTGCATTTCGCGACGACGAAAAGCCTCGTCTGCAAGAGGATATGGGAAAAGCAAATTTCCTGATGCTGCGCAATCACGGACTGTTGACTGCAGGAAAATCCATTGCTGATGCATTCTTATCGATGTACACCTTTGAATCCACGTGCCAGATTCAATTGGCAGCACAAGCTGGTGGTGAACTGACTCATGTAGATCCACACATCGTCAAAGGTGTTGCCGAAGCGATGCGTGTACAAACGGGCGGCCTGGGTGGCGCGTTTGTCTGGCCATCGTTAATTCGCAAGCTCAACCGTATCGATGAAAGTTACGCATCATGACAAAGCAACACAAAGTCATCATCATTACCGGCGCATCCGATGGTATCGGTGCCGAAATGGCGCGCCAACTCGCTAAGAAATATGGTGCCAAATTGGGACTGGTATTAGCTGCCCGCAATGAAAAAGCGTTACACGACGTCGCCACTGAATGCAAAGCTTATGGCTGTGTCTGCCTGGTCGTAAAAACAGATGTAGGCTCAGAACCGGAATGTCGACGACTGATTCAATCAACGATAGAAAATTTTGGCAGCATTGATGCGTTGATTAATAATGCCGGAAAATCGGCGCAAGCATTATTTAGCGACGTCGAGAATTTAGGCTGGTACCAGGAACTGATGCGAATTAACTTTTGGGGTAGTGTCTGGTGCACCCACGCCGCGCTACCATTCCTTAAAGAATCTGGCGGCAATATCGTTGCTGTGTCGTCTTTGGCGGGACTGATCGGGGTTCCGGGGCGGACCGCTTACAGCGCCAGTAAATTTGCAATGAATGGTTTCTTTGAGAGTTTGCGTAGTGAGATCATTGACTCCGGTGTACACATTACGCTGGCGTATCCGGGTGTCGTCGCTACCCGCATCCGCTATCACGGATATAATGCCGCCGGTGAAGCAGCGGGGCAAAGTGGCTTGAAAGAAGATAACGCCATGTCCGTAGAGGAATGTGCGCGACTGATCATTGAAGGAATGGCAAACAATCAGCGCGAAGTAGTCATGACAGCCAAAGGAAAACTCGCACGCTGGCTTAAGTTGCTCGTGCCTGGCATGGTCGAGAAATTGGCGATGTCAGCATTGAAAAAAGAAGTTCGTCCACACTAATGAGCGACGTTTAGTCGTGGTCGAACTTACTTCAATGTAATTGGCTGTCGCAATCAAAAATACCACTGAAAAAAGAAAAAACTCAGTAATCCTGCCGCAATGGTCAATAACTGACGTTTGCTGACCAAGCACACCAGCACGGCAATGATCGATGCCATTAACTGTGGATTGTGGAAGTTAAGCTCAAGTTCTTTTCCATGTGGCGTCAGAATCATCGGCGTAATAATGGCACTCAAAACGGTAACCGGTACAAAACTCAGTGCGTGGTTGAGCCATACTGGAAATACCAGGCGATCTCCAAGTATAAAGAAGATTGCTTTTATCAATACCGTAATGACCGCCATACCAAGGATAAGCAACGTGTAGTTCATGCTGGCTCCTTCTTTTGCAAGGCTTGTCGCGACAACGCTATACCAACTACCACACCAACAAAGACCGCGGTCAGCAAGCCCAGTTTATAAGGTAAGTCACGCAAAAAATACGCAAAACTACCGGCCGCCAATGCCGCAGCAAAATACGGTAAGCGATGTAATTGCGGAACGATAATTGCAATAAAAGTAGCGACCATCGCGTAGTCCAGCCCCATGTTTTGTAAGCCGGGAAACAAGGTACCGAATAAGAGCCCAATCAACGTCCAAACCTGCCAATTGCTGTACATCGCAAGACCAGAACCGAGAAAATACCAATGCGCATAGCGCCGCTCACTGGCACTCAAAGGCTGTTGATGATGGCCAGAAACAACGGCAAAAGTTTCATCCGTCAACAAAAAACCAAGTAGCCATCGCCAGCGGGACGATAGATGGGCAACGTGGGGTAGCAAGGTGGCGGCATACAGCATATGACGTAAATTCACGATAAAAGTCGTCAACCAGATCACTAACATGCCCGTGTGGCTGGCGATCAATCCTGTCGCGATAAATTGACTTGAGCCCGCGTAAACAGCCAAGGACATCAATTGTCCATGCCACGGCATCATTGGGCTCGAGGAAACCAACGTACCAAAAATCATTCCGAAAGGTGCGGCACCAAGAAGCATCGGGAAAGTATCTCGAGCACCTCGTGCCAAATTCGCCAGCTTAAGATTGCGCGTAGGCAACGTTATTTCATCATCAGTGTTCATGCAGTCTCCTTTGATCAAAGAGTATACATGGCGATGCGATTGAGTTGCCTATTCTGAAAGGTCAAATTTGTTTGCCGTACTGCGTCAGCGAGATACCGAGGGTGTAACGACAATATAGGGACGCATATCAATGAGGCACATTAATGAGGCATATTAATGAGGCATATTAATCATGCATATTAATGAGGGCATCAGGATAGCCTTGGATAGCTATATCTACGATTGAGATCCGTATCCAATCGTACTGCAGGTGCAACCCGCGCTGTGCTTATGCCTTATCCGATATGGCGGGATACACCCGCCCTACCATCTCTTGATAAACAATGCTCTAAGGCAAGCGACTATTTTTTAATCTTCACCGGACGTACCCAGTTTTCTATCGTCAGTTGTTTCGCTCTGGATACGGTCAGTTTTCCGTCCGGTGCATCTTTGGTTAACGTTGTTCCTGCGCCTAGGGTGGCACCTTTTCCAACACGTACTGGTGCGACTAATTGGCTATCGCTACCGATAAATGCGTCATCTTCAATGATGGTGCGAAATTTGTTTGCACCATCATAATTGCACGTAATTGTTCCAGCGCCGATATTCACCCGACTACCAACAGTGGCATCGCCTACGTAGGCCAGATGATTGGCTTTACTGTGTGCGGCGATCTGGCTATTTTTAATTTCGACAAAATTGCCAATGTGCACGTCGTCTGCCAACTCTGTGCCAGGACGCAAGCGAGCGTAAGGACCAATTTGCGATTGCGCGCCAACCTTAGCATCTTCAATATGGCAGAAAGCTTTAATAGCCGCACCCGCAGCAATGTGCGCATCTTTAATCACACAATTGGGGCCAATTGAAACGCCGTCCTCTAGTGTGACATTGCCCTCAAATACACAACCAACATCAATACTGACATCGCGGCCACAGACTAATTTGCCACGCACATCAATACGTGCCGGATCCAGTAAATGGACTCCTTGCTCCAATAACTGACGTGCAATGTTTTGTTGGTGTATGCGTTCCAGCTCGGCAAGCTGTACTTTACTATTGACGCCGAGAGTTTCCCAAATCGCATCAGGTTGGGCAGAAACGACTTTAATCCCATCTGCGACGGCGCGCGCGACGATATCGGTCAGGTAATATTCACCCTGCGCATTATTGTTAGACAGGGTCGACAACCACTGTTTCAACTCTTTGGTCGGGGCAATCATGATGCCGGTATTGATTTCGGTGATCAAGCGTTCTGCCTCATTCGCATCTTTTTGTTCGACGATACGTTTGATCTCACCGTCTTCACGGACAATGCGTCCCAAACCGGTTGGGTCTGCCATTTCGGCAGTCAGAATGGCCAGACGGTCGTTACCGGCGACATCCATCAAGCGGCGCAAACTAGCGCTGGTAGTCAACGGCACATCGCCGTACAGAACCAATGTCGGCATACTTTCGTCCAGGACAGGGATCGCTTGCGCGACGGCGTGACCTGTACCTAATTGCGGCTCTTGTTTGGCAAACCGAAGATCATCCGCAGCAACGTTACTCAAGACCTGTTCACCGCCATGGCCATAGATCACACAAATCGACGCTGCATTCAAACTGCGTGCTGTGTCAATCACATGGGAGAGCAAAGCTTTGCCCGCCAAAGGATGTAATACTTTTGGCAGGGAAGATTGCATACGTTTGCCCATACCGGCAGCGAGGATAACGACATTCATAGTGGTGGGTGCAGAGAAAGCGCTGAAAAGATAATCTTAGAATTTTAACATGCGACCTGTTGGATAGTCGTCAAATCGTGCTTACTCAGATTACATTAATGAATCGCATGTAGTGCGCAACCACGCGCACGAGTCATTAAATAAATCTTATAAGCCTTACAAATCTTATAAATCTTACTTTAATACAACAAACTTGCATCATCAGGGCAATTTCAAATTTATTCGCTTCACTAGCCTGTCACAAAGACCGAAGACGTCCTATACAATAAGGCAACGACCGTCATCCCTCGATATCATCCATCACTTCCAGCTATGTCTGAAAAAACGCTAGATCAGCTTTTCCTTGAAGGCAACTCGTTGATGAATGCAGGCCAACTCGACGATGCCACGGCATGCTTTCTGGCGGCGCTGGAATTGCATAGGGAGTGTGGAGAAGTCATTGCAAACCTGGCATTTTTAAAAGAGTTGCAAGGCGACTATGGCGCGGCGGAGCAGTACTACCGACAGGCATTAAATTTACTACCGCAAACGATACAAATCTATCTTAATTTCGGCGTGATGTTAGTGAAACAAAAACGTTTTTCCGATGCTGAATTGATGTATCAGCTAGCATTAGCAATCAATCCTGATGTAGCCGCTAGTTGGTCAAATTACGGCGTGATGTTGGCGTGCACGAAACGCGAAACTGAAGCAGAACAGTGCTACCGCAAAGCCTTGAGTATTGATCCCTCCTATCGCAAAGCACGCTTTAATCTGAGTTATATCCTATTACGACAAGGGCGCTTTGAAGAGGGATGGTTTTGCCTGGAGTCACGCGACTGGCAAGATTTATTCACGCCCTATTTCCATTTTCCACGCTGGTTAGGTGAATCCTTGCAGGACAAGTCGATTGTGATATGTTTTGAAGGCGGGCATGGCGACATGATTCAATTTTGCCGCTATGCGTCGGTATTGAAGTCACAAGGCGCGTCGAAAGTGAGTATCATTTGCCACCCTTCTCTCGTAGATTTGTTCCAGCGTATGGAAGATCTCGATGAAGTATTCTCATATAATCTGGATGTCGATAAATCGGGCTGGGATTTCTGGACGCCCTTGATCAGCTTGCCGTATTACTGCAAAACCCGGATCGAGACAATACCCGCCAAGTTACCCTATCTGAGTGCCGACCCTGAAAAAGTGTCGTCTCACCAAAGGCTATTTGTCGATGATCGGCTAAAAGTAGGCATTGTCTGGCAAGGCAATACTTTATTTGAAAATAATGACGACCGCTCTATCTCACAACTGGCCACACTCAGACCAATCCTGGCGATTTCTGATATCCAATTTGTTAGCTTGCAAAAAGGTGCCGGAGAAACACAAGCGCATGCCTATACTGGCAGCTCTTTCATTGCGGGCGGTGATGTCATCGACAATTTTTCAGACACCGCAGCGCTCATCGCCCATCTGGATCTTGTGATCAGCGTTGATACTTCTGTTGCCCATCTTGCAGGCGCGATGGGGAAAGCGTGCTGGGTTTTACTTCCAGAATATCGCTCTGACTGGCGATGGATGAAACATAGACTCGATAGTCCCTGGTATCCCGGAACGATGCGTTTGTTCCGACAAATAGCAAATGAAGATTGGGCTGCGGTTGCCCGGCGCGTTGCGTTGGCTTTAGAAGAATGGAAAATAAATCGCTAAAATTCAGTGATTAAAAAACCGACATGGAAGACACCATTGTCGGCATTTTGGTATAACACGTCAGCATCAAACTGACGTGATCAACTCTAAATTTCAATCATACTTTTTTCAAGTAGCAAGCTTTCAGCATAAAACTACCGCCGTCCATTTTGCAATCGACTTCATGGTCGCCACCAACGATGCGTATGCTCTTGATTTTTGTTCCCATTTTTAGCGTTGTCGATGAACCTTTGACTTTTAAATCTTTAATCAATACAACAGCATCGCCATCAGACAGAATATTGCCATTCGAATCTTTGACGATACGTTCATCGTTATCATCCGCGCTCGCAGCGGCAACTTGCGGCCACTCGTGACCGCAATCTGCGCAGACATAGTTATCGCCATCTGGGTAGGTGTTTTCCATGCCGCATTGTGGGCACGCAGGTAAGTTTGACATGGGTATGCTCTTCATCTTGCTGGTTATAGACCCAACAGTATACTCGACCAGCCTGTAAGACCCTAGTTTTTGCGATGACGCTTGCGTTACTTCAAACTAGCACGTAGTGCCTGGATGATAATTTTTTCCCGTGACAAATGAGAATAAATTAGCGCAATCACCTGAAAATCTTATTTTTTTGATCTTTTGGCGTCTTGCTGGCGCCAATACTGGAACTCGTTCTCATGTACTTCAATGTCAACTTCCATGATACGTGCTTGCAAACGTTCCTGAACGTCTGCTACTGCTTGGTTATAAACCACCGGGCCAATTTCTTCCAGAAAAAAACTGAGCAAACTGTCTGCTTCAAGGCTGCCTAAAGGCTCTGAAAAATTTTCGCGCGCATAACGCTCAATTGAGGTAATTGCTTCTTTACGCGACTCTTTGGCAATCTTGATTGTCATAGAAAAGTAAGAAGTTTAAAAACCATATTTTATCGCGCCCACACCCTATTTCTGCTAATGTGAAACAATTTATTTAACGAAAATAAAATCGAAAAAAAGATCAAAAACCAGATCAAAAATATGGTCCCAATAAGGTTAAAAATAATGCTAAAAATAGAAGCGGACGGTGTGTGCGTCAACACAATCCGTCCGCAAATTGGTACTGAGAAATATTATTTTACGTCGTTATTCTGCGCCGCATGGCGCTGTACGGTATCAAGAATAATCAATTCGGTTTTACGTATTTCTTCTATCGCATCTTCTAGGCTTAAGCTGGTCCCACGTGACAAAGTTGACGATGCTGACATGGTATTTCCCGCCAACACATACTCGAGGACATCTTTTAATACAGCGTCAGACATATATGGCCCAAACAAATGTTTGACTTTGTCTTTGAAAAATTCAAATCGTGGCTGCGTTAACGCGTAACGCTTTGATGCAAGACTTGATGCAAGACTTGATACTGGCGCGGCTGAGGTGGCTGGCGGCGCAGCGGATACTGGTTCTGCAGCAACAGGCTCTTTCGCTTTGGGTATCGCGACCTCTGGCGCCGATATTGCTGTTGCTGGTGTGACTGTTGCTGTTCCCGGCGCTTTTGTCGGGCTTGCCATAGGTGCCACACTTGAAGCCACGTCGACTTTTTTTGGTTCTGACGATGCTTGCTTCTCTACTGACTTCTCAACTGGCTTCACTTCGGGCCTAACTGCTTGCTTAATGTCCGCTTTTACTTCTACCTTGGGTTCCGGTTTAGACACTGAAATCGCGCCGACTGGCCCCAATACACGGAACAAATCATTGTGCACTTTCGCTACCAGATTATCTGCCGAATCAAAAAATCGGACGTCCTGCACCTGGCTAAGCAAACCCTTTAGCTCACTTAACTGGTGGGCAGATGCACCTATATCAACGTGCTTGGGCAGTACCCAATGTTCATCCTCGTCCATAATGTAAATCAACATCGGGATGTGATGCGCGAGTGCTTCTTCTAACTCTAACTGCACCAAAGACTTTTTTGACACGGGATCAATATCCCCAAAAACCATCCCAAATATGCCAATAAACGCTTTTGCAGAGCGAACTAAATGCAGACGATTCTCTATCGACGTTTCAGGTAAGGTCGCAACTACTGCGACATCCGGTCTGGCGGTTCCGGGTGCGCCACAGCTTTCCGTAATCTTTTTTCGATGCAATGCCAGATCAAACGGTGTTGAACTGACGAAGATAGTCGTTGTCATAAAATTTCTCGCCTCAAAATTGATGCTATATAAACCGTATGCGACGCCGAATACTAAAATTTAAAGCCGATTTATGTCAAAAAAACGCCCACGACAAAAAACGGGCTCTGATTCTTATACTAGCATGAAGGAGAAATTTTGTAGCAAGCTAAGACAAGAAAGTTTGCCACAAGACAACATTTATATGTCAATTTAACAATACCAGTAGCAACTTACAATAAAGGGCAAATAAGTTTATAAATAGGTAAATCAATTTGAAACCAAACTGGTTTTTTATGCCTTCATTCCCGCCATGAGTGCGGCAAACCCAACAAAAGCGCCACCTGTAATCCGGTTAAACATCTTCAACACGCTCGCTTTTTTAAGATAGGTGGAAAGTTTAAAACCACCAAGAGCATAGATAAGGTACCAGCTCATTTCAATGACGGCAAAACTGCTCAGTAAAATGCCAAACTGAGGCAGCTGCGGCGAACCTGCTTGTATAAATTGCGGTAAAAATGCCGCTGCAAACAACAGAGCTTTAGGGTTGCTGGCAGCTGTCACAAATCCAACTCTATATAGGTCCCACGCGGCCGGCGGGGACTTATGTGCTGGCGCAGTTTGATACCCGGTCGTGTCGCTGACCGGCGCGGTCCACAACTTATAGCCCAGATAGGCCAGATATAGCGCACCTGCCCAGCGCAAGGTTTCAAATACGGCAGGTGCACTGCGCAGCAGTACGCCAAGGCCGGCGGCAGATGCGGACATCATCAAAAACAAGGCCGTCAAACACCCCATTGCGCCACACATCGCCGAGCGAAAATTAAAACGGACGCTTTGACTCATGATCAACAACATATTCGGGCCGGGCGCAGCAGAAATAAAAAATGTCGCTGTAACAAATAACCACCACGTATGCAATTTCATAAGAATCAATCTAAAAAGCGGAAATAGGAATAAGAATAGGAATAAGAACAGAAATATGGATTACTTAATTTGCTCTAGTTTTATTAACATTGGATGACATCAACAACATCAAGAGCAATACTAGGCCTCATACAATTCTAGTGGTAAGCCATCCGGATCAGCAAAAAAGACGAAGCGCCGTTGAGTATATTCGTCTACACGAATTTCTTCCATCACGATTCCTTTCGCTTCTAGTACTTGCCTGGCGCGCGCGACATCGTCGACCGCAAAGGCGAGGTGTCGCAATCCGCGCGCCTCAGGATAAGATGGTCGAACGGGCGCATCAGGAAAAGAAAACAATTCAATTTGCCCGCCATCCGGCAAGGCCGGATCCAATTTGTAGGATAGTCGAGCATCGCGATAGTTTTCGGCAATCACCTGTAAGCCAAGTAAATCCACATAGAAATGTTTGGACAACGCATAATCAGAACAAATAATCGCGGCGTGATGTAATCGTTTTAGCATAAAAATAACCAGGGTAAAATCATCGCGTGACGAATAATGACTTCGAACTACATCGACCTAAGCCGACATGCGGCGACCTCCTCCGACCTACTCCGAAATGAGGGGATCTGGTAGAGTTGGCTGTTGTAGCTGGGTATATAAAGCCATTACCTGTGACAAAGGAACCGCCTGTGCACCCGCCGCCGTACACGCGGCTGCGCCACTCGCCACGGCATAATGTAAATGTTGTTGCCAGTCCCTCTCACCGTGGAGATACAAACTGTACAGCAAACCAGCCATACTTGCATCGCCGGCACCCACCGTATCCACCACCTCAATACGTGGCGTAGGACTGTGCCACACTTCATTTTGCACCAACAAACTGGCGCCACTTGCCCCGCGAGTGTACAAATAAGTAGCAAGCGGATTCATACTACGCAAACGCCGTAATGCCTGATCAGCATCATTAGTTCTGAATAAGCCACACAGATCTTCATCAGAGACCTTGATTACATCGGCGAGTTGAACCATGGACTGTAAAGTTGCGTCATAACGCGCATCCATCAGATTTCTAAAATTCGGATCGTAACTGATCTTAACGCCTTGGGACTTTAGGTCCGTCGCTAACGCCACCAATGTCGACGCCAATGGTTGCCGTGCCAAGCTGATGCCGCCAAAATGCGCCCAGGCCAATTGGTCACTCCAGCCGGCAGGTAATTGGCTCACATCGAAATGTAAATCGGCGCTGTTTTCACCAATAAAAAAATAGCTAGGCGGTGAACTCTGCGCCACAATCGCCAATAAGGGAGCATGGTGACTTCTTTGTAGCAGACGTAAATCCATCCCTGCTTCAGCACTAGCTGCATATAACTGATCGCCAAACACATCGTGACTAATACCACCGGCGAATCCGGTATGAATTCCCGTCCGCGCCAGACAGCGTGCAACATTCCAGGTAGAACCTCCCACCAGACTGCGCCATGTATCATCGCCATTCGCAATCATGTCGGTCAATGCTTCACCAGCACATAGAATCGAGGGATAATTATTTTTCATATTATTCTGCATGTATTGCTCAATTTATGTGGTTGAAATCTTGTTTGAAAAGCTCCTGAGAACATCGTAGCAGGCACCCATTGTGTGATAGTCGGTTTTTCCTGCGGGGCTTTTTTCGTCACTGTATTTTTTATTGTCGCGTGACAAAATTCTGTACCAGGCACCGTATCGATGATCAATCAGGTGTTGCCAACTGTAATTCCAGATACTGACGTACCAATCGCGGTATTCTTGTCGTCCGGTACGCTGTGCAAGCAGCGCTGCTGCAGCCAAGGATTCTGCTTGTACCCAGAAATATTTATCGCCATCACAGATAGTCAGATCGGGCGCAAAACCATAGAAAATACCGCCGTATTGTTCATCCCACGCATAACGCAATGCAGTGGTAAATAAATGTTCCGCAGTTGGAATCATCCAGCTACTGTCCTCAGCCAGATGAGCATGCTGAGCCTCTATCAAGACGAGTAATTTTGCCCATTCCGTAAAATGACCAGGTTGATACCCCCATGGGCGAAACAAGTTGGCTTTATCGTGGACATTGTAATTCCAGTCAATCTGCCAGTTGGTATCGTAGTGCTCCCAAATAAATCCTTGCGCCAAACCCGCCTGACGTTGCGTAATGTGTCTTGCCAGCGTTTCAGCTCTATGTAAATAGCTCAGCGTACCAGTCGCTTGAAAGGCGGCCAATAAAGCTTCACACGCATGCATATTAGCGTTTTGCCCCCGGTATTCATCAACTTGCAGCCAATCAGGACTGGCCTGATCAGCATATAAACCGTGTTTAGCATCCCAGAATTTGTCGTTCATTAACGTCACGGCTTCGTCCAGGTAGGCACGCGCTTCTGGCACGCCTGCCATCAATGCATGCGCGTAAGCAAGTACCACAAAGGCGAGTCCGTAACAATGGTTGTCTGCATCCGTGACTTGCTTGCGGCCATCACGCCATTCAAGTTGCCAGGCATAACCACCCGTCATTGGATTACGGTGAATATCACGTAAAAAAGCAACACCATGTTTTACCTGCGTCAGATAATCGGGAGTCTGAAACTGCCGATACGCCATCGCATAATTAAACACAAAGCGCGTGCTGCTGACGAGGTGTCGATGATGCGCATTGTAGACTGTGCCATCATCTTTAAAATAATGGTAAAACCCTCCGCTGGCATCAATGCAGCGCGGATGGTAAAAATTCATTGTCGTTGCAATGTGATCGAGAATAATATCCGTTGAAAAAAAATCCGGCATGGCAGTGTTTCTTTTAAAAATAGGAAAAATTTAATCGTCAGAACTGCTCTCACGCACAACCAGGGTCACTGGTTGTACGACTTCTCGTACGGACGAACTCGTCGCTTGCGTCTGATGAAGAAGCATATTGATGCCAACGACACCTAACGCCTGTTTATCAATACGAATGCTACTTAGCGGCGGTATTGCTTGTGCCGCAGTCACAATGTCATCAAAACCGATCACCGCTAATTGAAATGGCACCTTAATGCCTTGCTCATTGCAGCACTTTAAAACTGCCAGTGCTGTGCTGTCGTTATAGCAAAAAACCGCATCAGGTGGCTTAGGTAAGGACATTAAAGCGGTCAGCGCACTGCGAACACTCGCCGCCAGATCATGGACATCGTCAATGGTGATTTCTAATGCAGGATCAGCCAACATTTTGTTTTCGAACAAAGCTTGTCGGAAGCCACGTGCTCTTTCGGCAATACTAAAATGTGCCAGCGAGCCACCTATCATGGCAATGCGTTTCCGCCCACTTTGTATCAGGTGGCGCGTTGCCAGCCAGCCGCCGAGCCGATGATCGGGGGTCACTGAATTAATCCCGGAAAAACGCGCATCCAGCAACACGATAGGTTTATTGGTATGGCGTAATGCGGTCAGGATTTCCGGTTCAAAAAAACCTGCACAGAGGATGGCATCTGCCTGGTGCACACGGATCTGATCCAACAGGGGTTCGGATGGGTCGCTCGTAATCAGAGATAAAGCAACACCTGCGGCACGACATGCCGCTTCGGCACCTTGTAATACAGGCGAAAAAAATTGACTGGCTGACTCCCCTTCATGCTGACGGTGCAAAAGGAACACGACCCGCCGTATCCTGCCTTGCTTTAAGCGCGAAAAGTCGTAACCAAGAGCATGCGCAACTTCGCTCACGCGTACGCGCGTCGCTTCGGTCAAGCCTTCCTGATTTTTGAGTGCGCGCGAGACAGTCCCCACCGATAGTCCGGTCTGATGGGCAATATCTCTGATACTTACAGGCATGCGACGCTCCCCATGAGATGTGACTAAACAAAGTTATTCAAGCGCCAGTCTTAGTATGTTTGCGTCGCTCTATAGCTATATTTATACAATGATAGAAATTTGAGGTCAATCAAGAATGAGGAAATGGCTTTAGTTTAGGAAGTTTACTAAACAATAGAAAAGTCGCTCAGTTGAAACAACCAACGCAGAGTTGCCACATTGCAAAGGGCGACAGGAAAAAGCCAGAATTGCTGCCACCGTGCTGGAGGTTATAAATTCAATACGGCGGAAGGAAACTGCAACATCGGCAACATCGGCAACATCGGCAATATCGGCCACATCGGCCAAGACTGAAGGCCGGCGCAGGTTGCAATAAAAATTGTGTAGGTTCAGCGTCGCTACGAATTTACGATCATTTTCGACTTTCCGAGTTAAATACCATACTCATTACTCCGCCGATGATGATCATCGTAATACCCAATATCGTACTCATCGTCAGCGTATCCTTCAAAATAGCCCAGGATAACAGGGCTGAAAATATCACCGTTGTATAGGAAAGTGCACTCGTCGTCAGTGCTTTACCTAAACCATAAGCACGGGTCATGCATACCTGTCCTAACGATCCGAGCAACCCAAAACCGACGATATAAGGAAGCGTCATCAAAGCGACGTGGGAGAACTTTGACCATAACAGCCATAGCAAGCCCATCACCGTGCCAGTCAGAGAAAAATAGAAAACGACTCTCAATTCCGACTCACCGCTACGGACTAATACGCCAACGCTGTAATACGCCAAGGCTGTCAACAAGCCACTAGCCAGTCCCGATATGCCACCCAGATATTGCGTCGGAGAAAAAGATGGGTGCAGTATTGTGACAATACCTGCAAATCCTATCAATATTGCGACATAGACCATTGAGGTGGGTTTTTCTTTGAACAGAAAAATAGATAGTAAAGCGAGAAAAATCGGATTGGTGTAATTCAAGGTTGTTGCCGTGGCGATAGGCAAATGCGCAATTGAATAAAACATGCACACCAGCGACAGATTCCCCATCAACGCTCGCCGAACATGCAAAAACGGCACTTTAGTAGAAAACGGTACACGTCTTTGAAGCATCAGAATGCTCACGATCAATAAATTGATTGAGGTCCGATAAAATAAAACATCAGGTACCGCCAACTTATCTGAAACATGTTTGATTAACACGCCCATCAGAGCAAAGCAAAAACCAGCGACGACCATCCACAATGAATACAACATATTCCCCTTAAAGCAAAACGCCGCAGAACGGCGGCGCTTTCAGCATATTATATGTTAATGCCAGGTGGAGTGAGTAAGCTGTGCGGAAGATGAGCAAACGATCGTCATGCCAACAAATTGACCTGGCGGTGTGCAACGTAGCGATGCACCCACTAAGTCAATTTAACGGCATGACAGAGATTACATGTTACGACGATACTGTCCACCCACCTCAAACAAGGCCGTCGTGATTTGACCCAATGAACAAACGCGGGCGGCGTCCATCAGTTTGGCGAACACGTTTTCATTGTTGATCGCAGCTTGCTGCAAAGCTGCCAATGCTTGCGGTGCCACGTCGGCGTGGCGTTGATGGAAATCAGCCAGACGTGTTAATTGCGACTGTTTTTCTTCCTCGGTAGAACGTGCCAATTCTATCTTCTGTGGTGTATCGCCCGCCTTAGGATTACGGAAGGTGTTGACACCGATGATAGGCAGAGTGCCGTCGTGTTTCAGATGTTCGTAGTGCATGGATTCTTCTTGAATCTTACCGCGTTGATAGCCGGTTTCCATCGCACCTAACACGCCGCCACGTTCGGCGATGCGTTCAAATTCTTGCATCACGGCTTCTTCAACCAGATCGGTCAATTCTTCGATGATGAAGCTACCTTGAATGGGGTTTTCGTTTTTCGCCAGACCCCATTCGCGGTTGATGATCAACTGAATCGCCAATGCACGACGCACCGATTCGTCGGTTGGTGTGGTGATCGCTTCATCGTAGGCATTGGTATGCAAGCTGTTGCAGTTATCGTAAATCGCGATCAATGCTTGCAATGTGGTGCGAATATCATTGAAATCAATTTCTTGTGCATGCAAAGAACGACCAGAAGTTTGGATATGGTATTTCAACTTCTGACTACGATCATTGGCGCCGTATTTATCGCGCATCGCAATCGCCCAGATACGACGGGCAACACGGCCCAGTACCGTGTATTCTGGATCCATCCCGTTACTGAAGAAGAACGATAAGTTGGCGGCGAAATCATCGATGTGCATGCCGCGTGCGAGGTACGCCTCCACAAACGTAAAGCCGTTCGACAAAGTGAATGCCAATTGCGAAATCGGATTCGCGCCCGCTTCGGCAATGTGGTAACCAGAGATCGATACCGAGTAGAAGTTACGTACTTGATGATGCACGAAATATTCTTGAATATCACCCATCACTTTGAGTGAGAATTCGGTCGAGAAGATGCAAGTGTTTTGACCTTGGTCTTCTTTCAGAATATCGGCCTGCACAGTACCACGTACATTCATCAACACCCATGCACGGATTTTTGCAGCTTCATCAGCGGTTGGTTCACGCTTGTTATCAACGCGGAATTTTCCCATTTGCTGATCAATTGCGGTGTTCATGAAAAACGCCAGAATGGTTGGTGCCGGTCCATTGATGGTCATGGAAACGGACGTCGCTGGGTCGCACAAATCAAAACCGTCGTACAAGACTTTCATGTCTTCCAGCGTTGCTACAGACACGCCAGAGTTACCGACTTTACCGTAGATATCAGGACGGATCGCTGGGTCCGCACCGTACAGAGTCACGGAGTCAAACGCAGTCGACAGGCGTTTTGCATCCATGCCTTGCGATACTAATTTGAAGCGACGATTCGTACGGAACGGATCACCTTCACCGGCAAACATACGAGTTGGGTCTTCGCCTTCGCGTTTAAACGCAAACACACCGGCGGTGAATGGGAACGAGCCAGGAACGTTTTCCAGCAACAACCAACGCAGAATTTCACCGTGATCGACAAAACGTGGCAATGCAACTTTACGAATCGTTGTGCCGGATAAAGTTTGCTGCGTTAAACGGGTGCGGATTTCTTTATCGCGGATTTTGACGACGTATTCATCACCGGCGTAGGCGGCTTGCATGTCAGGCCACATGTTGATGAGTTGTTTGGATTCGGCGTTCAGGTGATTATCGCGCTCTATAATCAATTCGTCGATGGCACCGAATGCATCTTGGGCTTTGCCGGATTTGCTCAGCATGCGCTTGGTTTCTTGCAATTGCTGACGTTCACGAGCGAGGTTAACTTGTTTGCCAGTTTGCTTGTGATAGTGGCGCACGGTGTCGGCAATCTCAGCCAGATAACGGCTGCGTGCTGGCGGTACGATCACATTTTTTGCACTGGAGAATTTAACATCCACTGGCGCCAATTTACTGGTGGTGGTTTTTAATCCGCGTGCTGCCAGCGCAGGCAACAAGCCTTGGTACAACGCAGTGACGCCATCATCATTGAAACGGGAGGCTTGCGTGCCGTAGACTGGCATGTCGTCTGGCTTTTTAGTCCACAATTCGCGGTTGCGTTGATATTGTTTCGCCACGTCGCGCAAGGCATCCTGAGCGCCTTTGCGATCGAATTTATTGATCGCAACAAAATCAGCAAAATCGAGCATGTCGATTTTTTCTAATTGGGATGCAGCACCAAATTCGGGCGTCATCACATACATTGACACATCAACGTGCGGCACAATCGCAGCGTCGCCTTGACCAATACCAGAGGTTTCAACGATGACCAGATCAAAACCCGCTACTTTGCAAGCGGCAATCACGTCTGGTAATGCTTGAGAAATTTCGGAACCTGCTTCGCGGGTTGCCAGCGAGCGCATGAAAACTTTGACATTGCCTTTCCATGGATTGATCGCATTCATACGAATGCGATCCCCCAGCAAAGCACCACCAGATTTACGACGGGAAGGATCGATCGAAATCAATGCGATGTTCAAGTTGTCGTCTTGATCCAGACGGATGCGGCGGATCAGTTCATCGGTCAACGAGGATTTGCCAGCGCCACCCGTGCCAGTAATACCAAATGCCGGAATTTTAATCTGTTCCGCGGCTTTGATAATCTCAGCACGTAAAGCAGGAGCGACTTTGTCGTTTTCCAGAGCGGTGATCAGTTGGGCTAATGGACGGTGTTTGGCGGCGATATCGCCCTCTTGCAATACGTTCAGGCTGGTTGGCGCATAGGTGGACAGATCAACGTCGCACGCCTGGATCATCGACAATATCATGCCGACCAGCCCCATGCGCTGACCATCTTCCGGGCTAAAAATACGGGTCACGCCATAGGCGTGCAGATCGGCAATTTCTTCTGGCACGATCACACCACCACCGCCGCCAAAGACTTTGATATGTGCGCCACCGCGTTGCTTTAACAGATCGATCATGTATTTGAAGTACTCGACGTGGCCGCCCTGGTAACTGGAAATAGCGATACCTTGCGCATCTTCTTGCAACGCGGCAGTAACGATTTCCTCAACGGAACGGTTGTGCCCGAGATGGATTACTTCGGCACCATTCGCCATCAAAATACGGCGCATGATGTTGATCGAGGCGTCATGGCCATCGAACAGAGAAGCGGCGGTGACGAAACGCACCTTATTCGCTGGTTTGTATTCGGTCAGGTTTTGGGCTACGGACAGGTCGGTCATGTCATCCTCAACAGTCTATATTTTCGGTAAAGCATACGCCTAGATCGCTTTACGGGGTGGTTATTGCTCACGAATTGATCGGTTTGTTTGTCGCTAACTTATATGACGTTAACGTAAACGTCAATATGAATATTCCAAAGCAAACAGAAGCAAACAAAAAAATCTGAAGCAATCAGAAATGCCAAGTCCAGTAGTCATGCGGATCTTAAGACAAAAATGGCTCAAGAATGGCTTTCCTATTGGACTTACTAAATTGATACTTTTTCTAACGACCAGCGCTCATCGTCCGTGGAGCGAGTGCTGGTCGTTGCTTTTTATGCCGCAACCCGCTTTGCTGGCTGATTCAACAGGCTAGCTTTTTCAAGTTGATACGCTTGCATGGCTTTTTCTTTGACATGGCCAAAACCACGTACTTTTTCGGGCAAATTTGCAACAGCGATGGCGGTTTCCAAGGTTTCTGCGGTCAGATTTCCGACTAATTGCTCAATTGCAATACGATAATCGACGATCATAGCGCGCTCTGCTTTACGCTCCTCGGTGTAACCAAAAATATCTAATTTAGTGCCGCGCAGACCTTTTAACTTGGCCAACACACCAAACGCATGCCAGACCCACGATCCGTATTGGGCTTTGACTAAGTGCCCTTGTGCATCTTTTTTGGAGAACAAAGGTGGTGCGATATTGAATTTCAAACTGAAATCACCTTCAAACTGTTGTTTGAGTTTATCGGTGAACTGACCATCTGTGTAAAGACGCGCGACTTCGTATTCATCTTTGTAGGCCATCAGCTTGAAGTAATACTTAGCCACTGCAGTAGTCAACTTATTACCTAAGCCCAATGCCGTCTCGGTATTGCGAACGCGTGTTACCAGAGCGTTATATTGCTCTGCATACGCTGCGTCTTGATACGCCGTCAGGTAGTCAATACGACGTTTGATGACGCTATCCAGACTTTGTGGCATCTGAACCACCACGGTTTGCGTAGGCATCGCGATTTTTTCTACACGTGGCAGATCAACAGCAGCGCGACGACCCCACAAGAACGCCTTTTTATTCGATTCAATCGCAACACCATTGAGTTCAATCGCTCTTAACAAAGCCGCTTCCGACAAAGGAATCGCGCCTTTTTGGAACGCAAAGCCGAGCATGAACAGATTGGTTGCAATGGAATCGCCCATCAATGCCGTAGCGATTTTGGTGGCATTGATAAAGTCGACATTGCCGCCAACGGATTCTGAAATCAAGTGCTCGGTCGATTCCAACGGGAACTGCCAATCCGGATTTTTTGCAAAGGGTCCGGTCGGTTGTTCATTGGTGTTGATGACTGCACGCGTGCGGCCTGCACGCATCTTGGAAATCGCATCGTGAGCACCGGCAGTCAGAATATCGCAACCCAAAATCAAATCGGCTTCACCTGTGGCGATACGTTGTGCGCGTAATTTTTTGCGCTCATTGACGATACGGATGTGAGAAGTCACCGAACCGTTTTTCTGCGACATACCAGTCATATCGAGCACTGATGCGCCTTTTCCTTCAAGATGCGCCGCCATACCCAACAAAGCACCAACGGTAATCACACCCGTACCACCGATACCATTGAGTAGAATATTGTACGATGTCGCGCAAGTGGGCAATACAGGCTCAGGCAAGCCACCGAAATCGTCGGTTTTCGCGGTACCGGTTTTGGACTTGCGCAATTTGCCCCCTTCTACCGTGACAAAACTTGGGCAAAAACCTTTGACGCAAGAATAGTCTTTATTACAGGAAGACTGATCAATGCTACGTTTGCGACCAAATTCAGTTTCCACCGGCATGATGGACGTACAGTTCGATTGCACACCGCAATCGCCACACCCTTCACATACTGCTTCATTGATGAACATGCGCTGATTTGGGTCGGGGAATTCGCCCTTTTTGCGACGGCGACGTTTTTCTGCGGCACAGGTTTGGTCGTAAATCAGGACGCTGCAACCAGGTAATTCACGCAATTCGCGTTGGACGGCATCCATGTCTTTACGATCATGTAAAGTCAGCGATGCGGGCAAATTAGAACGATCGGTATAGCGTGACAAATCTTCGGTCACCAAGGCAATACGCTTCACGCCTTCTGCCGCCATTTGCTGTGCCATCATCGGCACGCTGATGATACCGTCAACTGGTTGACCACCAGTCATCGCAACGGCATCGTTGTACAAAATCTTATAGGTGATATTGACCTTGGCAGCCACAGCAGCGCGGATCGCCAGATAACCAGAATGGAAATAAGTCCCATCACCCAAATTCTGGAACACATGCGGCAACGTAGAAAATGCCGCCTGACCAATCCAAGGTGCACCTTCACCGCCCATGTGGGTGGTGAGTTTATTAAATTCAGGATAAATTGCCGTTGCCATGACGTGGCAACCAATACCTGCCAGCGCCAGACTACCTTCAGGCACTTTGGTGGAAGTGTTATGTGGACAACCGGAGCAATAATACGCAGGGCGTACTGGCGTATTGACTTGTTTCGTCAATACCACGTCTTTGGCTTCCAAAAATGCCAGACGCGCTTTGATCAGATCGCTGGTATGGAAACGGGCGATCCGTGAAGAAATCACGCGGGCAATTTGTGCAACTGAAAAGTCCGCTTTAGACGTTAACAACCATTCGCCCCGTGGATGCACCCATTCGCCTTTTTCATCGAACTTACCAATCACGCGTGGCCGGACGTCATCGCGCCAGTTGTACAGTTGTTCTTTCAGTTGGTATTCCACCATCTGACGTTTTTCTTCGATGACCAGAATTTCGTCGAGACCCTGGGCGAATTCACGCACGCCGTCTGGTTCTAAGGGCCATGGCATCGAAACTTTAAACAAACGGATGCCGATGTCGGCGGCAAATTTTTCGTCAATGCCCAGTTCTTCTAAGGCTTCCAGCACATCGAGGTAGGATTTTCCTGAGGCCACAATGCCTAATTTGGCTTTCGGACTATCAATCGTCACGTGATTGAGTTTATTCGCACGTGCATACGCCAACGCCGCGTAGATTTTGTAATCCTGCATTAAGGCTTCTTGCTTACGCGCTTGAATACCGAGCGTATCGAGTGATAAGCGGGTGTTCAAACCACCTTCTGGCATCACAAAATCTTCTGGGATCGTGATCTTGAGACGGAATGGATCTGCATCCACGGACGACGTCGATTCAACCGTATCGGCCAGCGCTTTAAAGCCCACCGCACAGCCCGAGAAACGCGACATCGCCCACGCATGCAAACCAAGATCGAGGTATTCCTGCACATTGGCCGGATACAACATCGGAATCATGCAAGCAGAGAAAATATGGTCAGACTGATGCGGCAGCGTAGAAGAGTACGCACCGTGGTCGTCACCCGCCACCAACAAAACACCACCGTGTTTAGCCGTGCCAGCATGGTTCATGTGCTTGAAAACGTCGGCACTGCGATCAACGCCAGGTCCTTTACCGTACCACATGGCGAATACGCCATCATATTTTGCAGGGCCAATCAGATCAACCGTTTGTGTGCCCCAGACCGATGTTGCAGCTAAATCTTCATTCACACCAGGAACAAATTGCACATGGCTTTGCTCGAGTATTTTTTTGGTTTTCCACAATGTCTCGTCAAGACCACCGAGCGGCGAACCGCGATAGCCTGAAATAAATCCCGCCGTATTCAGACCGGCAGCCTGATCACGTTGACGTTGTATCATTGGTAAGCGCACTAATGCCTGAATACCAGATAGAAAAATCGTACCGCTATTGGACGTGTATTTATCGTCAAGTTTGACGTCGCGTAGCTGTGTTGGGGTAGTGAGATTCGCGCTAACGTCTGATAGATTGTTTAGCGCTGAAGATGACGCGGACGTGAGTCCAGCAGACTCCAGATTGGTGTCGGATGACATGTGTGGCTCCAAAATTTGTAATTTAGATCGCAAAGAACATGCGTTGCATCCGGTAAGACACAAGTTTGTTCGCAACCTATAGCGAGGTATCGGATATAGGCTCTCGTTGCGTTGGCTGAGATAACAGCCATTTTATTCGAATTCGGTACAAAATTCGATAGCAAGAAGCTACGATATTGCTTCCTCCGCACAAATGACGACGTGTTTACCCAAATAAACGCGCCCTCCAGTTACTTGCGCGAATGCAATAACGTCATCGCTTTCGAACCTGGCCAAATCAAAGAGACATCAAAAGAAGCTTTCGAAATTTCGCTGCAGCGCTTCTTCGACTTCCTTTGAAATCTGCTGTGTTCACAGTGTAAGTCGTGAAATAGATTTCGGAAAATACGGAATAAAAATAGGGGTATCATAAAAAATGATAGGCCACGTCGTTTAATTTTTATCGTCGCCGGGCAGTGGGTCTCGCGCTGTATTGGTCATTCACGGGATTAGTATTTGCGCCCCCGGCCTGCCCCCAAAAAACCTCTAAGGAGTGCAATTGAGTTAATTGAAGTCAGAACGACGAAAAAACTTCCCATAAATTGGCGAATTGCACCTACCGGACGAGGAACTGACATGCGCTTTTAAAACCATCAACCAGTCTTAGGCAATTGTATGCAAGCCAGCAAACCACCGCCAACCGCATTACTCAACACCAATTTTCCACCATGCGACTGCACAATATCGCGCGCAATACTTAAACCCAAACCCAGGCCAGTCTGGTTTTGCTGACGGCCATGATCTAATCTGACGTAAGGATCAAACAAGCGCTCTAACGCTTCTTCCGGAACACCGGGGCCATGGTCACGGATTTGTATTTCTATGGCGTCTTCTGTTTCTATTGAAGAAATCTCGACCTGCTTGCCATAATGAATCGCATTATTTAAAAGATTACCGATCGCCCGTTTTAAGGCCAAAGGTTTAGCAGAAACGGTGAGCCCGGATTCATGGAATGTAATTTGATGCCCAGCTAAACCAACACCACGCACCATCCTCCCAATCAGCGGATCCAAACGAATTTCCGTCGGGTTCTCGTAAATATCGCTATCCTTAACGCACTGCAAAGCGCCTTTTACCATCATGTCTAGCTCATCGAGATCATCATGAAATTCGCTACGTATTTCGTCATCATCTAATAATTCAGCGCGTAATTTCAAGCGCATAATTGGCGTGCGCAGATCGTGTGAAATAGAAACAAACAGACGTTCGCGGTCATCGATATAGCGTGCAATACGCTCTCGCATAGCACTAAAGGCACGTGCTGTGTTCACAAATTCGCGGCTACCAGTTTCCGGCAATTCAGGCGCAGTTTCGCCATTTCCGAATGCAGATGCGGCTTCAGATAAGGCTGCCAGGGGACGAGTAATCCAACTTACCACTAAAATAGAAAGTAACAAAACCGCGGCCAGGGACAACGCTTGTAACACCACCCGATCACCGGACAATGGATCATTGCTATCCAAGAAATAGGGGTTAGGCATCAGAGTTGCCAGATACAACCAATGTCCTGGTTCCATTTCAATTTGCAACACTAAAATCGGTGCAGGATTCGGTTTAGTGACTAAGATATGCTGCACCCAACGATCTGGTACATCGCCAATACCTGCGCCATCTTCTGACAAAACCAAATCGGCTGGCCAGGTAAAGTTAATCTGCGTTTTAGTGATGTTTGGTAAGACATTTTTCAACGCAGCAGAAAATTTTTCTTTCGCCAGTTCGGTCAATGCCTCCTCTGGAATATCTTTTATTTTGAGCGGCTGACTATTCAAATTAACATAAAATCGGGTGCCACCCATTTCACGAAATTGTTGAATAATCAGAGGCCTGAAGTTGGGCGGCGGGCTCATAAAAAATCGGATCGTGCTGGCAGCGCTTTGTGCCAGATGCTGCGATGACTCTGTAACTTCAATTTGCGACTCTTTGCGCATTTGTGCAGCCCAAAAAGCATTGCCGACAAATTGCGTCAACATCACACCAGCCACCATCACGACTGATAAACGACCTAGCAATGAGCTTGGCAAAATGCGTTGAATCCAGGGTCGCTGAGAAATCTGATCAGACATTAGACACACTGACGTCGGCTGAAAAGACGTAGCCAGCGCCGCGCACCGTCTTAATGATAAAAGGCTGTTTGCCGTCATCATTTAATCGCAAACGCAAACGACTGATTTGGACGTCGAGCGATCGATCTAAAGGCCCCGAATCGCGTCCGCGAGTTTCTTCACACAAAATACCGCGATCGAGAATATCGCCCGGATGTTCAACGAAATATTTAAGCAACTGAAAATCCAAACCAGTTAGCGAGACAATCTCTGATTCCGCATTCACCACGGTACGTTCCACCGCATCGAGCGTGAAGCCATTGAAACGATAAAAACGCGGTGGCGCATTGCTTTCCGTTCCCATGCGACGGTGAATAGCCTTAATTCGCGCTAATAATTCACGCGGACTATATGGCTTACCGATGTAATCATCCGCCCCTAACTCCAACCCCACCACACGGTCGGTTTCATCGGAACTAGCGGTGAGCATAATGATAGGAATATTCGAACGTTGACGAACGATTTTGCACAACGCAAAACCATCGGTATCTGGCAGCATGACATCCAAAATGACCATCGATAATTCATCAACATAGCGTTGAAACTCTGCCAAAAAAGATTCGCCGTTATGCGCCAACCTGACCTCGTATTGATTCTTTTCAAGGTAGGCTTTTAACAGGGTTCGGGTCTTTTGATCGTCATCGACGATAAGTATCTTGCGCGTCATAAACGGATTTTCATTTAGGTAAAGTATGAGAAATGGCTGCCAGCCGCCTTTGTGCATCACTGACAGCAACATTGTCATTCGAAAAAAAACGTATCAGCTCCGCAACGATGGCCTCCTTCGATATTTCGTCGGTTGCCATTCTGTGCGCGAGACTCGGCACTTGCGCCGCGGTACCGCGTGAAAATATTTTCCATGACGCTTGTGCGCAACTATCCAATTTGCTCAGATCTGGGTTACGTAAGACCGGAATAGAACCTTTGATCTGATTGTACTCAGCCTGCATCACTGGAGAAACGGCGATTTGTGCAATTTTTTCTTGTGCCATGCGTGCTGCTGCACCTTTGTTCAACATCACCAGCGTATCTATATCGTATAAATGATAATTGGCCGTATTTGGTACTGCTGCACAGGAGAAGCCGACATCGGTTGCCAGCCCCCATGAATTCAGTTCGGCTTTAGCCCAATCACCCATCACTAGCATAGCGGCATCACCGTCTGCCAACATGCGTGCGCTTGCGATCCAGGAGCGTTCATTCAGGGGGGATGGCATATATTTTTTTAAACTGCGGAAACGACTTAGGGCGCGGCCAAAACGCGCATCCAGAAAGGCTTGTGAATTTTTATTTACAAATGCATCGCGGTAAAAATTGGCATCCGATTCCGACAGTAAGATCGTTTCAAACAGTGTCGCCAGTTGCCACGATTCAGAACTTTGTGCCAATGGCGTGATACCCGCACGTTGCAATTTTTGGGCGACAAGTTCAAATTCATCCCAATTCGCCGGCGCGGCCACATTGAATCTGGCAAAAATTTTACGATTAAAAAACAATGTGTTAATTCGATGGATACCTAACGGTACTGCAACGGGATGGCCGTTAGGCTGTATCAAATGCCAGACTGTCGGGTATAGCAATTTTTCCCATTTGGCGTTGCTGGCTACGCCATCGAGTTCTTGCAGCAATCCAAGTTCAGCCCATTCTGAAATCATGACACCATTGAGCTGCGCGATTTCCGGCGCATCACCTGCCAATAATCTGCTTTTCAAAACGATGCCCGCACCTATGCCTGATCCACTGGGAATCACTGCATTTTTCCAGACGATATTTTCCTGTGCCAGGCGCCCCGACAACACTGCAATGGCCTTCTCTTCACTGGTGGATGTCCACCAATGCAATACCTGCACGGTCTGGGCATGCGCATTTGCAAAAAACAGCAAAAAAATAGCCAAAAACACACTACTTATGAACGTGTCGCTTTTAATTTTTGACTTCGATCTGCTGGCAAATTCCGCATAGGGCAAGAATATTTTTTTTTCTATTTGCACCTTGAGGGATCCTTCCTTGTCTCGTCGAACACTATAGCCGAAGTGGCCGACGAAGTGGCATTACCACCGTAATGAAGGCTAGCTATTTGTAAAGAAACGTAAGTTTTTATGATTTTTTATGAGTCTCTTTACATTCATACGTTTTTGCTTTTGCTGCTGTGAGCGGACGTTTTTGACGGTTTTTGTCAGTCCGCTTTTGTAAAGATACGTAAGCCATTTTCCTCTGAAGAAAATACTCAATTCGTTATAAATCAATACCTTACTGTGACAAAGACCCGTCGACCTGACGAGTTGGAATCACATTCACAGGGGTGTTACTGTCCGCTCGCTGTCCAACGACATGCAATAAAAAACAAGCTCAAAGCAAAAAATAAAAAGCACAGACTTTGTTGAGCCTTGTTCACTCAACTATTACGGAGACAAGATGACTCGTACTACTCTCAAAGCATTGCCTTTGGCGCTGGCACTCGCGCTCACTTCTGGTTTGACATTCGCTGACGCAGGTCATGATGACGACGGCTTTCACGGTTATTTGCGTGACGGCGCAGGGGTTAGTTCTGCTCACGGTCCACAAAGCTGCTTCGGCCTTGGCGGCAACACCATGAAATACCGGCTTGGTAACGAGTGTGATGCCTATTTCGAAGGGGGTTATACCTCCACGCTGGCAAAAGCAATTGATGGCGTAACATTCACAGGAACTTTATGGGCGAATGCCTGGAGTCCAAATTCTGACTTTGGTAATGCCTCACTCAAAATAGCGAAAGCTTACGTAGAAGCGAAAAACGTCGATTTCTTGAATGGCGGCGTGGCTTGGATAGGAAAGCGTTATTACTATCGTCCAGACATTCACATGTTAGATCTGCAATTCGTCAATCTGAATGGCACAGGCGGTGGTATCGACGGCATCAAAGCTGGCCCTGGCAAATTCAGTTATGCCATTTTTAAAGATAATGACGCCACAACGATCGATCCAAGTACAGGACTTGTCACCACGACGACAGCCGCCTTACGTCAAAATTTCATCTATGAAGGATTACCTGTTAATGAAGGCGGCAAGATCGATGCTATCTTTACAGCAATCACTTCGCAGGGTACGAATACACATAGCGGCTGGCAGTTGAGCGTATTGCACAAGCAAGATGTGTGGGGTGGTGGCAATACTTTGGGCATTCAATATGGCGTTGGTCCAGGGACAGGGATCGGCGTTGGCAACGATCGCATGGGTTCATCGGGCAACACGTTGCTCGGTTCAGACGTCACACGTACACGTATTTTCGACGATCTGGTCGTGCAGCCAAGCAAACAATTCAGCGCTGAATTTGTCGCATTAATGCAAAGAGACAAATCGAATGCTGGCTCAACAACCTGGACAAGTCTTGGCGTTCGCCCAGTCTACGCTATCTTGCCGCACCTGAAATTACAGATGGAATTAGGTACCGACCGCGTTACCTCCATCACCGGCGGCGCTGATGCACGTCTGACCAAATTGACTTTTGCACCTGCGATCTCTATGGGAGAAAGCTACTGGTCACGTCCGGAACTGCGCTTCTTCGTCAGTTACGGCAAATGGAATAACGCCGCAACAGCTGCGGTGAATGCCAGCAACAACTCCGGCCCTGTCTACAACAACGGCACTAGCGGCACCTCCGCTGGCGTACAAGTTGAGGCATGGTGGTAATACCCCTGAAAAAATTGGCGTGCACACTGGCCAAACTCCACGGTGCTCGCTACCATGTAAGCAGTCAATCTGTAGTCAAAAACTAGTCAATAAAACAAGACGGAGACACAAATGAAACTCAAGAAACTGACACTCGCGGTTCTGACAGGCACCACATTACTGGCCAGTGCAAACATTACCAACGCTGCAGAAGTTGAAGTTTTGCATTACTGGACATCTGGCGGCGAAGCTAAGTCTGTTGCTGAATTGAAAAAAATGATGGAAGCTAAGGGCGTGGCGTGGAAAGACTTTGCAGTCGCCGGCGGGGCCGGTGAAAATGCCATGACAGCATTAAAAGCACGCGTCATTTCAGGTAGCGCGCCAACCGCCGCTCTGATCAAAGGCCCATCAATTCAAGAATGGGGCAATGAAGGCGTATTGGCAAATATTGATGCCGCTGCAGCAGAAGGAAAATGGGAAGCCAACTTACCACCGACGCTGGCAAATATCATGAAATACAAAGGCCACTACGTTGCAGCACCCGTCAATGTTCATCGTGTCAATTGGCTGTGGATCAATCCTGAGGTATTGAAAAAATCCGGTGCCAAAGTACCTACCAATTTTGCAGAATTTTTTGATGCAGCGGACAAGATCAAAAAAGCAGGTTACATTGCGATCGCCCATGGTGGCCAACCATGGCAAGACGCGACCGTCTTCGAATCCGTTGCGTTAGGTGTGGGCGGCGCAGAGTTCTATAAAAAAGCCATCGTACAATTGGATCAGGCAAGTCTGACGAGCCCGACCATGATCAAAACCTTTGATACCTTAGCCAAAGTTAAAACGTACATCGACAAAGACTCGGCTGGTCGTGACTGGAATCTGGCAACAGCGATGGTCATTAATGGCAAAGCGGGTATGCAATTCATGGGTGACTGGGCGAAAGGCGAATTTACAGCAGCTGGCAAACAGCCAGGTAAAGATTTCTTGTGTGTTGCCGCACCTGGCACAGAAAAATCCTTTACCTTCAACGTTGATTCGCTGACGATGTTTGCAGTCAAAGGCGCAGATGCACAAAAAGCCCAATTAGCGTTGGCAGGTGCCGTAATGAGTCCTGAATTTCAAGAAGTTTTTAACTTGAATAAGGGTTCTATCCCCGCACGTGCTGGTGTTTCTCGTGCCAAGTTTGATAGTTGTGCATTGAAATCGATGGAAGATATGGATGCCTCAAGCAAAGCGGGTAGCTTTGTACCAAGCTTCGCGCACGGCATGGCAATTGACACTGCAAAAGCGGGCGCTATTCAGGACGTGATCGCAAAGTTCATGAATTCCAACATGACGTCGCAAGCAGCCGTTCAAGCTTTAGCAAAAGCAGCCAAAACTAAGTAAAGAATACACCCTAAGTGGCTGCATCATCACGCCGCTTAGTCAGATATTCGATCAGTTATATCCGAGTACCAGCAGGATCAATGATCCTTACTGGCGAGCTGATGCAAAACCTGCCGTTTGCATCAGCTCAGCTCAACTCAGCCGCCCCGGAGACAAGCATGTCGGTAACATCCCCGTCAGATTTAAAGATCGCTCCCTCACATCAAAAAGTATCCATTCCGAATCGCCTACAAGCGTTTGCGGATATCTGGTTACCGCGTTTGGTACTCTCGCCAACCGTCTTTGCTTCGCTACTTTTTGTGTATGGGTTTATCGCATTTACCGCGTATTTATCATTGACTGATTCACGCTTGATGCCAAAGTATGAATTGACTGGTTTCGGTCAATATCAAGCGCTATTTGAATTAGATCGCTGGTGGGTCTCTGCGACGAATCTTGGTATTTTTGGTGGCCTTTTTATTTTATTTTGCCTGATCGTTGGCTTACTCCTTGCGGTCTTTCTGGATCAGAAAATTCGCATGGAAGGCGCTCTTCGCGCGATCTATCTTTATCCAATGGCGCTGTCTTTCATTGTTACCGGTGTGGCGTGGAAATGGATTTTAAATCCTGGTCTTGGCTTAGAAAAAATGGTCCATGAATGGGGCTTCCCCAATTTCTCGATGGATTGGTTGGTGAATTCTGATATGGCAATCTATACCGTTGTCATTGCTGGCGTCTGGCAATCTTCTGGATTTGTAATGGCCTTGTTTTTAGCGGGTTTGCGCGGTGTCGATGACAGCATTATCAAAGCAGCGATGGTTGACGGCGCAAGCTTACCAACGATTTATCGGCGCATCGTTATTCCTGCATTGCGCCCGGTGTTCTTTAGTGTGCTTTTAGTATTGTCACATATCGCCATTAAAAGTTTTGATCTGGTCATGGCATTAACTGCCGGCGGCCCTGGTACCGCATCCGATGTACCCGCTATTTTTATGTATCAATTTTCGTTCACGCGAGGCCAGTTAGGTTTAGGTGCCGCCTCCGCGATGATGATGTTAATGACCGTTTTGGCAGTCTTGGTGCCATTGATTTATCTGGAAAGTAAAGAGGCCAAACATGGGCACTAATTCCACATCCACTTTCAGCCCCGGGCGCATTTTCATTTACGCTTTGTTGATATTTTGCGCCCTGTATTATCTCGCTCCTTTATATGTCATGTTAACGACTTCGGTCAAAACTCTGGATGAAATTCGCAGCGGAAATTTGCTCGATCTCCCGCGTCACCCAAGTCTTTATGCATGGCAAAAAGCATGGAGCGGTGCGTGCACCGGGGTGCGTTGTGATGGACTTTCACCCTATTTTTGGAACTCGGTAAAAATGGCAGTACCAGCGGTACTGATTTCTACATTAATCGGTTCTATCAATGGCTACGTGCTCGCCCATTGGAAATTTAAACACTCTGAAATTATTTTCACAGCTTTAATGGTAGGTTGCTTCATTCCATTTCAAGTCGTCATATTACCGATGGCGCGTCTACTGGGACTGGCTGAATTTGCCAATACTACCTGGGGCTTAGTGTTTGTACATGTCGTCTATGGCGTCGCCTTTACGACCTTATTTTTCCGTAATTACTACATCAGCGTACCGGATGAATTAGTCAAAGCCGCACGAATCGATGGCGCAGGCTTTTTCCGGATTTATCGTAGCGTGATTCTGCCTTTGTCACTACCGATCTTTATGGTGTGCTTTATTTGGCAATTCACCCAGATCTGGAATGACTTCTTATTCGGCGTCGTGTTTGGTGGCACCGATGCGCAACCAGTCACAGTGGCATTGAATAACCTCGTCAATACCTCGACCGGGGTCACAGAATACAACGTCAATATGGCCGCTGCTATTATCGCAGCGCTGCCGACCCTGGGCTTGTATTTGTTGGCTGGAAAATATTTTGTACGCGGCTTAACTGCCGGTGCAGTCAAAGGTTGATTTTGTGTCACACACAAAGAGAAATAAATCGCAACGCCTGACAATGAAAATTGAATCGCGTTGTAATAAAAAATCAGGAGATATAAAACATGGCTAGCTTATCCATCCGGGGTGTACGCAAGGTATATCCAAACGGCGCAGAGATTTTAAAAGGGATTGATTTAGAAATTAAAGATGGCGAATTTCTTATATTGGTCGGTGGTTCGGGCTGCGGCAAATCCACTCTACTCAATATGATTGCCGGACTAGAACCAACCTCCGAAGGCGATATCTATATTGGCGACAAATGTGTCAATGATGTACCACCAAAATCCCGCGATATTGCGATGGTCTTCCAGTCGTATGCGTTGTATCCAACGATGACTGTCCGTGAAAATATTTCATTTGGTTTAGGTATTCGCAAAGTGCCAGCAGCGGAGCAAAAGAAAATTGTCGATCGCGTGGCCGAGACGTTGCAAATGACCCATTTACTCGATCGCAAACCAGCACATTTGTCCGGTGGCCAGCGCCAGCGCGTGGCTATGGGTCGAGCGATTGCACGCAATCCGTCCTTGTTTTTATTTGACGAGCCTTTATCCAATCTCGATGCAAAACTGCGTGTAGAAATGCGCGCCGAAATTAAACTGATGCATCAACGTTTAAAGACAACGACTGTTTATGTGACCCACGATCAAGTAGAAGCGATGACGCTGGGTGACAAAATCGCGGTGATGAAAGACGGTGTCGTTCAACAGTTCGGTAGCCCGCAAGAAATTTACGATAGGCCAGCGAATATATTTGTGGCCGGTTTTATCGGCTCACCGTCGATGAATTTTTTACGCGGCAAATTACAAATGCATCAGGAAGGTTTGGGCTTTGCCATCGATCATGCCGGCAAACAAACGATTTTGCCGATTCCTTCTTCACATCTGGAGGCGGTTAAACGCTTACGCAATAAAGAAGGTGACATTATTTTAGGCATTCGTCCTGAACACGTCACAGATGCGGAAAGTGCACGCCGCTCTGAAACCGGCAACGCCTATCACCCAACTGAGGCTGACTGCACCATCGAACTGACGGAACCTACCGGGCCCGATACCCTGGTGTTCTCTACGTTCAATCAAGAACGGATTACTTGTCGCACCCACCCGCGTGCTGCTGCTGTACCAGGACAAGCCATGCGTCTGGCCTTTGATTTGTCAAAGGCCGTCTTTTTTGATCCAGAAACTGAACATAGCTTGCTTTGATGGTGGTCAGGAGTTAACCATGCGTTTTCCAAAATTATTTGCAGATATTGGCGGTACCAATGCCCGCTTTGCTTTAGAAACGTCGCCAGGTGTTTTGAGCGCCGTAAAGGTACTAGCGTGTGCTCATTACCCGCAGTTAGCCGATGCCATCCGTGCTTATATGGACTCCGATGAGGTGCGTGAGGCAAGTGGGGGTTTAGTAAAAAATGCGGGCATCGCGATTGCTAATCCTGTCCACGGTGATATCGTACAGATGACAAATCATCACTGGTGTTTTTCCATCGAGGCGACACGTCATCTTTTCCATTTTGAAACGCTGGATGTGGTGAACGATTTCACCGCACTGGCGATGGCATTGCCACGACTCACACACCAGCAAGTGACACAGGTAGGCGGCAATACGGCGCTCGATGGTAGCGCAATCGGTCTCTTAGGCGCAGGCACAGGCTTGGGTGTCTCTGGTTTGATTCCTTCTGGGTATGGATGGAAGCCATTACATAGCGAAGGTGGTCACGTCAGTTTTACACCAGCCAATCAACGTGAAATTGCCATTCTCGAATTTGCCTGGAAAGAGTTTGATCATGTCTCAGCAGAACGCTTATTATCTGGACCCGGGCTCAAATTAATCTATCGCGCGCTCGCAGCCTATCAAGGGCAACTTGCTGCGGAAATCGAAGCACCGGAGATTTTACAACGTGGATTAGATGATCAATGTGCAATTTGTCGCGACGTGTTGTCCAGTTTCTGCGACATGTTAGGCACGATGGCGGGGAACCTCGCGGTCACCTTAGGCGCTCGTGGTGGCATCTATATTGGCGGCGGTATTGTGCCACGGCTAGGTGACTTTTTAGCACGATCAGGATTCCGTCAGCGCTTCGAGCAAAAAGGGCGATTCACACAATATTTATCTCAAATACCGGTGTTCGTCATTACCGAAGCGTATCCAGCATTTATCGGCTTATCTGCTTTACTCGAAGAACGAGATTCCCTCATCGCAGCATAAATTCACGTGCAGTAAAAGTGCCAGGGCGACTAATCCAACGTAAGCAGCATTATTTTGTTCGCGCTGATACGTCCGTCATCAAATTTTTAGTCCCCAGCCATTTTTTACTGATGCATAAGTCTCGTGTGACATCGAGTACGAGCTTTTCTACGGCCATCGCAGCATTGGTCAACGGAATATTTTTGGAGGCGCACAAACTGACGGTGCGCGATAACTGCGCATCACTAATCGGGCAAGCGATCATTTCTCCACGTTCAATTTCTGCCAGCAAAGGCGACACCGGTAAAATTGTCGCCCCCATGTCGGCCAGAAGTGCGGATTTTAAAATCGCAATTGAAGTGATGTCAATGACGTGGTCGATACGCAAGCCTTGTGTTCTGACAACTTGCTCGATCCGCGGCCTGACGCCATGTTGAATGCTGGGTAAGATCAGCGGTACTTGAAGTGCCTTTTCCAAACTGATCGATTTTCGCTTGCAGGCAAATTGCGAATTTGCACGCGTGATGTACATCATCTCTTCTTCTACCAGCGCCGTCGTTGCAAAATTATTGAGCTGACCATCGTCAAACAAAATTGCCAGATTTAAGCGACCCGAACGCAATTGCTCGGTCAGATTGCCCGTCAATTCTTCGGTCAACTGAAACACGATATCCGGATACGCTGCTCGTACCGCTGTCAACAATGGAAACGCGAGAGCACCTGAAGCACTTTGCGGAATACCCAATGCCACGGTGCCGGTCGGTTTATCTGTCGATTGGACGACCGCCGATTTGGCATCGGTGACTTGCTTCAGAATCGCCAGCGCATGTTCATAGAAGACCTTACCCGCATCGGTGGCTTGCATCCCCTGAGCAGAACGATGCAAAAGGATCGCACCGAGTTCCTCTTCTAGTTGCTGCAATTGTTGTGTTAAAGCGGGTTGTACGATGTGTAAAACCTTGGCCGCGCGGGATAAGGAACCATGATCAACGATCGCAACAAAATAGCGTAACTGGCGCAGCTCCATGCTCTACTCCACAGGCTTAATGGCGCGTCGTTCTATCGACGACGACAAAATCAATGAGGTGGATGTCACACCGCAGCGAGCAAGGCTCGCAATGACACGCTCCAGTTCGCGGACGGACGGCGCAACAACCTTGACGATGACGCAATCTTCCCCGGTAATGGCGTGACACTCAATCACTTCTGGTACTTGCTCAGCAATTTTAAGAACAGGCATATCGCTCGAACGGCTGGCAATGCGCACAAAAGCCGTGATGCCGTAACCTAATGCTTCCGGATTCACATGCGCGTGATATCCCGTGATCACATTCGCCGCTTCCATGCGTTTAATCCGTTCCGCCACGGCTGGCTGGCTCAAATGAATACGACGGCCGATTTCAGCCAGCGTTACCCTGGCATCTGCCTGCAAAATATCGAGGATTTTGGCATCCATCAGGTCAAATTCTATCTTCATGGTAAAACCTCGATTTTTCAGTTGATTTAAACGAAATGTACCTGATTTACCTTGCTTTATCCATTCAAAATCGCATCCTACTCACATACACTGATAGTTCTCGCCTTTTATTCAGCACCCATTACCATGCGCCATTTGCCTCGTTCTGTCATTCTTGCCCTGCTTACTGTGTATATCGTTTGGGGCTCTACCTATTTTGCGATTCAGGTAGCACTCGAATCATTTCCACCACTGATGATGATAGGCACCCGTTTTGTCGCTGCCGGATCGATATTATTTGCATGGCAACTGTGGCGTGGTTCGCGCTTACCTAGCCTTCGCGAATGGCGCGATGGCGGCATCATTGGTATTTTAATGCTCGGCGGTGGAACGGGTTTGACGGCATGCGCTGAACAATACGTATCGTCTGGTTTAACAGCTGTTTTTATTGCCTGTTCGCCGATGATCTTGTCGGGCTTATCTGGTTTGTTTGGCGATTGGCCAAAACGCCGTGAATGGGTGGGGATTGTGTGCGGTTTTGCCGGTGCTGTTTTATTAGCGTCTGACAGCCAATTTTCTGCACAACCGGTCGGCATTATCCTGCTTTTGGCGGCGATCTTGTCTTGGGATGTTGGTTCGATTTTGTCGCAGAAAAAATTGAAAATGGCTGCAGGCGGCATGGGATTTGCGAGTGAAATGTTGATCGGCGGGATTTTTCTCGTCATCGCCAGCCTGATTGTCGGTGAACACGCAACAGGCGCCATCAGCTTTAATGCCATAGCAGCGTGGCTCTATCTGGTGACAGCCGGTTCACTGCTTGCATTTACAGCCTACATGTATTTACTCTCAAAAGTACATACTGGCTTAGCAGGAAGTTATGCGTACGTTAATCCAGTGATCGCTGTCGCACTAGGCGCCACTTTTGGCGGCGAGCTCATTTCTGGCAAAGCAATAGTCGCCATGGCAATCATCCTCGGCAGCGTCATCATGCTGACTACATCACGTCGACCAACAAAATAACCGGCGTATTTATTCTGAGAATGACATCGCGCTAAAAACAACGCATTAAAATTTTTACGAGAATGTTGACATCATCTGTCTCTGCAACTAGAGACAGATGGACTATGGTTCATAGTCTGCGTAAGTAGTCTACCAAGCGATTCCCCATCTAAGCCACCAACTAAGCCACCAACTAAGCCACCAACTAAGCGACCAACAACTCCACCATCGCACAAGAAAATTCGTCATAACCCTTGCTACCTACAGTTTGAATGGCGGTTGCGGTTAATCATGGATTGTTTGCCATTAAATCAAAAATCGCCGTACGCCAATCACATGCTTCAAAGGTCGTTGATTGTAGTAGCATTTTTACGCGGCGCGTAGCGACAAATGCCGGATATTGCAGTTCCGGATATTGTCTGAATGCGTCGATAGGAACTTACATTTCGAGTTCAATATGGCCATGAAATGGAACCTGTTTCCATCTCTCGAAAAATTCCAATACCGCATCATACAAATCTATTTGGGGATAAATAGAACGCAAATCCGGTGCATTCTGACCTCTGATCGAGCACGCGCTTTCCAGTCCAACTAAAAACTGATCTATATTAAAATCGCCGCTCCATAATTGCGCCTGCAAACTTTCGACGATGGCCTCTGCGTATATTGTTTGACGTACGTTTTTTTGATTTTGCACATCGTGCGATTGCTCCATCGCAAAAGCAATATCAGAACCTTTCGCGACTAAACCCAAAAAGCCATATTCATAACCCAACGCCGTTTCAACTACATAATGAATGAGATCATGGGGCAATATTCCTTGTCGCGGCATACTTGTTTTAGTTTCTGATCCGTCTTTTCGGATACAACGCAATGAATCGTATTTGTCCGCTTTTCCCTGTTTGGTTGCGATTAGTTTCATAGTACGGTTATCAATAAAATTTGTGGGGTTCTACATTTCCGGATTGTGCTACGAGCGCGCAGATGCAGCTCTATGCTCTATGCTCATGCTCTATGGCTGCTTCAAAATTATCGTAGGTCTGGTTTGTACACAAGCTCTGCCAACATCGCACTTAAGAGCTGATCAGTTTCACGAGATATAGTGCACGTGCTGTTGAATGGGCGTCTGTGGTCGGAAAGTGCACGCCGAAAGACACAATCTGAGGAGGAGTCGCCTCTGCGGAAAGATTTAATTCATAAAATACCGGTTCGCCGTCACTGGCGGTGGACGAGTACCGAACCTGACGAAATTTATGACCTTTAAGCGCGACTGTCTTGTGCACTGGGACTTCTAACTTAATACTTTCGCCGTCAGGAAAATTTGCGATCGGATGCATCGTTGAAAAACCACCAAGGCTTTCGGCGATTTTTTTCAGCGTGCGCTCTGTCGACAATGAATCTTGCACCAAACCTGGGGCAAACTTTGCCGTAGCATCTTTGAATTGCTGATGCATTAAAGCGTCGACAAACCCATCGGCAGCAGACCCCGGCGTGGGGACATCGGCGGCAACAGCATGGGCAGTGACCGACATGCCGATAATGAGAACGCAAGCGCCAATAAAATTAATTTTCATGGTCGTGAGTCCTTTCTTTGTTAATAAGTAAATATAATATACCAACTTCAGAGCAGAAGTTATTTACAATATCACCTTCGAATTTCATCACGGCTCTATTCGATGCATTCTTCCAACCGCCCCCATGCTGAATGTCTGAGCAACCGTGGGCTCCGCGGGGCCAAGATTGTTAACAACTCTGATCCATTCCGTCAAAATTTCGTCATCATTCTTCACGGTCATGAGAATAGCCCAACTTTCAACCCACCCTCCTTGCTCATCGCCGCTCGCATTAATGGCAATTGCGGTGGCATTTGTACTGTAGCGCATGATCTTGAAGCTATCTGGCATGACTTCAATCCATTTCCCGCTTTCCAATAAGAATACTTTTGCGGTCCAGCCATCCACCATTACTCGAAGGTTGACATCGTCAGATACGGGAGGTTTTGTCGGGTCAGGTGATGTTAGAGGTTCCCGCTTCTTTAACGTGTCCTCCCATTGCCCATCTAACACCTTGTCAATCGGGCGCGCGAATCGGAGCTTCTGAGACTCGATGTCATTTTTCGGTATTGCTGCGCATCCTCCGAAGGCACTTAGAACAAAAATGGCATACAGAAAGAATCGCGAATGAAACATATATTTAAAATTCCTCTCGTCGAGATTAATGAAAATGACCACTGAAATGTCGTTTTTTACCGATTGCAGTCAGCGGATGAAATACGAACCATATTGATCCTGTACGCGCGTAATCCGATTGTGCCGATTTACATTAATGTTTTATCTGCGACTCGCAAACTAATGCATCGTCTAATCCATTTTGATTTCGGCCGACGTCATCAATGTGTGTCACACGTTTCCGATGCGATAGGTAGACCACAGATGACGGATAATCCAAATAAATGTCGAACTCAAAAAAATTCGGCAATATCGTTGGCATACTCTTGTTGCAGATCCCCATTCGCGACCAAATTGTCGTACAGACAAACTTGATTGCGCCCATGTGATTTTGCGTAATATAAAGCCTGATCTGCGCGACCGACGATTGCTACTGCAGGTTCAAACGTGTCAATACGCGAGAAGCCAACGCTGATGGTGATCTGACCAACCTGCGGAAAAGAATATTGCTCGACACGTTGACGGAAATTCTCAAAGATTTCCTGCGCATTTTCTAAGCTCGTTGCGTGCAATAAAATTAGAAATTCTTCGCCGCCAAAACGGAATAAATGATCGTCGGACTGGAATGATTCACGCATTAAATTGGCAATCAAGATGAGTACTTCATCACCATATAAGTGGCCAAACTGATCATTCACCCGCTTAAAATGATCAATATCGGCGACGGCCAACCAGTGTTGATGCACTGTTTCCAGCTCGGTCTCTGCTTGCAGAACTTGTGTTAATGCACTTTCCAGAACAGTCTGACCTGAGTTCAACCGCAATAACTTGGTATAACTGTCATCAAAAGTTTTTCTGTTTAGCAAACCAGTCAGCGAGTCGCACTCATTGTAGTCAAGCAAAGCATGGAAATTTTTGTACACAATCAGCATGCCATTCACAACTTCTAAGGTATTGATATTTTTCTTAGTGGGATGACGTAGTCGTATGACTGATTCCAGTTGCCCTTCATTCCACAACAAGACGTCGATCAAGGTGACGCCATCGCTGAGGATCTCCACCATCGACAGGCGCTCAGCGATTGCGGTTTGCAGTTGCGTAAACTCTGGCGAATTGCCAGAGAGAGGGAATTTTTCAGCATGCTCGATGGCGTCGACGGTGGTCGTAGTGATATGCACTTTGGGACAAAGTAAAATACCTTGGTCGCTTTTTGTCAGCTCAAATACCCTTGCAGATTCCGCATCGAGTATTTCACGCAGTGACGAGGCAATTGAAATATTGAGCAAATCATGGTCACGATAGCCAGTCATTTTAACCAAATGCTTGATAATGGATTCCATGTTCAAGATCCCTGCAATAAGCTCAAAGAATGTTCTAAGGGAGAAGGCTGAATAACCCACCCGCAACACGTTACTGACCAAATTAAACTCTCTGGACTAACACTGACCGATCCGGACAAGTGGTGAATTTCATTTAATGCTACGATCCAGTTTAGCAAATAATGATAGGCTTATAAGATTCTCATATCCAAGAAAATAAGTGAAGAAAATTATTTAAATAACCAGACAATGAATCATAATATTCACTAAAGTTATTCCCGCTATTCTCCTTCACCTCTGAGATCAGGACATTCCAATGCGAGCTTCTTGTCGTCGACTCTTTTTTACCACTTTACTCCTATGCATAGGTGCAAACAATAGTGTTTTTGCACACACGGTGGTAACAGTCACAGATAACAGCGGACAAACCGTACCCGATGCGGTTGTCTACGCTGAGCCAGAATTTGCCATCAGTAATAGCAAACCAGAAGCGGCGGTAATAGAACAGAAAAATAAGACGTTCATTCCTCTGGTCACTGTTGTTCAGACAGGAGCGACGATTTCTTTCCCAAATAACGATACCGTGAAACATCAGGCCTATTCGTTTTCACCGGCAAAAACGTTTGAATTAAAACTGTACTCTGGCAAACCGACTGCACCACTGCTTTTTGACAAGGCTGGAACGGTGACGGTAGGGTGTAATATTCACGACCAGATGCTGGCGTATATTCACGTAGTCAATACGCCTTTTTTTGCGAAGACCGATGTGCAAGGCAATGCCACACTACCCGCGTTGCCAGCAGGCAAATACGCCCTCAAAGTCTGGCATTATCTGCAAGCACCAGGCAGTGAGCCGCAATCTCAAGCACTCGTCGTCGCAAAAGAAGTACCATCGATCTCAGTACGTCTGAATTTCAAGCAACGATAAGCAAAAAAGTTTCTTAAATTGAATCAATTTGCGTTAAATTAAGCCGAGCTTAGTGAGTTTGGTTAGTTTGGTTAGTTTGGTTAGTCTTGGTAGCCTTATAAACGTTATTTGGTGAGCCGCAATATGCCTCCCAAATATCAATGAATTGGCAAAAAATTGCCCTTTACGTTTGAAGAAAGAGAAAAAATGCGTTTGCGCAGTCTGGAAAGCCGTGTCGTGACTTTATTTATCAGCCTCCTGCTTGGCTTGCAGCTGGCTGGCTACGTGTTTATCGACCGCGCCATTGACAACAACGCACTCTCCTCCATTGAGAGTAGCCTGGCTATTAATGAGAAAATCTTTGCCCGCCTCTTAGATCAGAATGCGCAAAAGCTCATTGAAGGCGCGACCCTGCTGTCAAAGGACTATGCATTTCGGCAAGCAATCGGTACGAATGACACGCAAACCATGGTGTCTGCATTACTCAATCATGGCGACCGAATTAAAGCCGACCTGACCATGGTAGTCGGACTCGACGGTAAAATTGTCGTCGCCAGTAGCGACACACTGGCACACGGATTCCAGCAAACGGTTGATAATTTGATCAAAAGTGCAGCGCAAAACGGCAATGCCTCAAGCACCGATATTGTGAACGGTAAGCCATACCAAATGGTGATGGTGCCGGTAAAAGCACCATTGACGATTAGTTGGGTCGCCATGGCGATCCCCATCGATCAGACACTCGTCAATGACATGCGTGAACTGTCATTAATGCAAATCAGTCTGCTCACATCCAAGAATGACGGACCATGGCAACCTAACGTCTCCACCTTAGATGCGCAGGAAGAAAGTAAATTAGCGAAACTGTTACCTGCACAAATTAAGGCTTCAACCTTTATCCGCGATCTGATGATTGACGACGATCGCTACAGCGCCAGGATACTGCCACTCGCAAAAAATGATAAAAGTACGACAATCGCGGTATTGCAACTTTCCATTAGCCACGCCATTGCTCCCTATAAGCAACTACAAAGAAATCTACTGATCTTAACGATCCTCGGTGGCATTGTTGCCAGTATTTTTAGTGCAATCACAGCTCGCAGAATAACCGGTCCCGTCAGGCAATTAGCAGAAACAGCCCGTCGCTTAGGTACTGGCGACTACAAAACGACCATCGATATTCAACGCAATGATGAAATTGGCGACCTGGCCAATAGTTTTTCGCATATGCGTGACGCCATTGCCCACCGTGAAAAAGAAATCAGCCGGCTGGCTTACTGGGACACGCTCACCAACTTACCCAATCGTGCCCTATTTACAGAAATGCTGGATGAAGCCATTGCGCAAGCAAAATCGCGTGTCACACCCTGTTTTGTTTTGATGATGGATCTAGATCGGTTCAAGCATGTCAATGACATCATGGGGCACCGGTTTGGTGATTTATTACTGAAACAGGTGGCTCTCAGACTCAGTGCAGAACTGGGTGCCGGCAATACCAAACCTGCGCGACTAGGGGGTGACGAGTTTGCTATTTTGTTGCCGGCAACGTCGGCCGACCAGGCACAACAGCTTGCTATTAAGATCTTAGAATCCTTAGAAAAGCCGATTTCCATCGAAGATCAGACGGTTGACATCAGCGCCGGCATTGGCATTGCGGGTTACCCCGAGCATGCCAGCGACACCGCGAGTTTGCTGAGTCACACGGAAGTCGCTATGTATGCGGCAAAACAAGCCAAAAACGGCCCTGTCACCTACTCGCCAGCGATTGACAAATCGAGTCAGCAAAGTTTGTCCTTATTGACGGATATGCGGACCGCATTGGAGCAAAATCAATTCCAATTGTACGTCCAACCAAAGTTAGACCTTCTCACCAATCAAGTGATTGCGGTGGAATGTCTGGTGCGCTGGGTACATCCCGATAAAGGGACGATATTTCCTGATCAATTCATCCCTTTCGCCGAACAAACCGGGTTTATTCGCCAGCTCACACGCTGGGTCATGAATGCTGCCGCTGAAAGTTGCAATGCCTGGAACAATGCTGGCATCAAGATCAAGATATCGGTCAACATCTCAACACGGGATTTATTGGATCAGGAATTACCGCAAAAGTTTGCGGAAATCCTGCGCTTACACCAGGTTCAACCGCAATCATTTTGCTTAGAAATTACGGAAAGCGCGATTATGGACGACCCTGTGCGCGCTCAGCAAACGCTGGATAAGCTGCATGCAATGGGAATGGAATTATCGATCGATGATTTTGGCACTGGTTATTCATCGCTCGCTTACTTAAAGCGTTTGCCGGTTGACGAGTTAAAAATCGATAAATCTTTTGTTTTAAAGATGGAACAAGACATTGACGACACGAAGATCGTCAAATCCACCATTGATCTCGGTCACAACATGGGATTAAGAGTGGTCGCCGAAGGAATAGAAAATGCGGAAGTCATGGCGTTACTGAAGGATCTCGGTTGTGATCAGGCACAAGGCTATTTTATCAGCCGACCAATGCCAGCCAGCAAAATGCCAGAATGGCTGCATCAGTGGCAAAACCAACAACAGCAACAAGGCGGTTAAAGTTCAGCCAGCATGAAACAAAGACACCGTCTTGCGGTCACGCTTACGGTTGTACATGCGGCTATCGGCGATTTTGATGAGCCGCACATAATCATCGCCATCTTCCGGAAAACTTGCCCACCCAATGGAAGCACCAATCGTAACCACCGCATGCTCAAGGGCAATGGGCTCCTCCACCAATGTGGATATTTTTTCCACCATATTGTGAATGTCGATAGAATTTTTGGTATCTTTTAAGAGCAATACAAATTCATCGCCGCCATACCGTGCGACTTCATCGGTATCTCGAATCGCGGATCGCAGACGAGCCGCTGTGATCACCAAAACCTTGTCGCCCGCATCATGGCCGTAGTTGTCATTGACGTTTTTAAAACGATCCAGGTCAACAAAAAGGAGTGTAAATCCCAAGTTTGATTCCGGCTGCTCCTTTGCGGTCTTTTGCAAATAGTTAATCTGCACAAACAAGGACTCACGATTGGCAACTTGCGTGAGCTTATCAAAGCGCAGTTTGTTTTCCATTTCATTCAAGGTTTGTGCCAGGATACCAATCTCGTCGCTACGACGGATTTCTAACTTCGGCATAGGCTCACCATTGCCAAATTTTTTCGCCGCCGCCGTCAATTTCCGGATGTCCCGAATCACTCTTTCGACGATAGTAAGACCGATAGTCAGAGCAAAAATAATACAGGCAACGGCGATAACAACACTTTGTAAGAAGCCTTGATTAATACTACTCATAAAATCAGCACGTGGCACCGCAACTATTGTCTGCCAATGCAAACCCTGTTTATTGCCTAGTGGAGAAATTGCCAGATCCACCGTTCCTATCGGTAATTCAAAAGCGCGCGTTTCTGCTGCTTTGATATTCAATTTGCGCAAACGGCTAAAGGTGCTGCTAATCAATGTCGTCTTCATATCGACTGCGCGCATACGTTCAGGCATCCCGTTAACGATGCGTTCAGGAATTTCGTTCCCCGACGTCGCGACAATATAGCCTTCTTCATCCACGATATAGGCAACGCTATTTTTACTAATCTCGAGTTTACGCAAAAAACTCGACAACTCTTTTAAGGTCACATCGGTCGCCACCACGCCGGCAAACGTATGATTACGCTCAAATACGGCCTTTGCCAACGTAATGGTTGGATAATGAAAGGAAAAATTATTATAAATACTTGACCACACCGGCGTTTCTGAGTGCATCGCGATTTGATACCAAGGGCGTTTTCGCGGATCAAAGGCGTCGGTTCTGATCAGCTGAGAACGGTCGCCAACGCCGCCGACTTTATACACGTAACGAATTTGATCAGTCGGTTCGCGCCAAAACAATTGCACATCACTCGGCGAAATCCGATAAACACCAATGAAGCGGCCATCTTTACCACCAAAATAGACGTAATTATTTACGTCCATAAATAAACCGCTGGCAGCCCAAAATTTTTCTTCCAGGGTCAATAAATTAGGTGAAAATTCGTATTCTTTAGGGAGTTGATTTGCGCTGGGGGCAATCGATTCCAGCGCCGTCAGCGCACCATCCAGGTGCTTTTCCGTCGCGGTATTAATGCGATTGACCATATCTACCAGAATCCGTTTCGTCAGCGAATAGACTGCATCCGTACCGGCTTTCATCGATACCCAACCAATCGCAACAGATACCCCAATGACCAGAGCGGTAATTGGGATAACCAGTTCGCGACGTAACGATGAACGATTCATAGAGGAACTAAAGATTTCACTTGAAAAGAATTTACTGGTTGGAGCGATGATTCGCCTTTATTCTCAAAAACAGACGTAATACCAAAATACCAAATTAACAAAGCGGTGCGCTGAACGCAATTTGAATGTTTCGTTCAAATAATCGAAAATTGTACGAAGATAAGCGAATTCAGTTCCCAAAAGCAAGACCCATTATGGTTCGTGAATTGCCCCCTCAAAGCCAGAAACCATAGATTCCCTCTGGGAATAACAGTTCCGTATGGCACCACATGGAGGAAAATTATTCGCAACATTTTTTTGCATCATTAAAAAAACAACACCTTATTACTTTTTTACCACTTTTATTTTTGCATCGATAAGCAGATAAAATGCCAGCATCGTCGGTGAAGTTCGCTATTTCCAGTGGCGTACCGTAAAAAGGCAATTAGGTGCAATTTACATAAGAATTTTTTAGCAAAACGCGTACAAATCGACTACCTTGTTTACGATCCTATCGGTAGTACAAAAATTGCTATTAACGTCTGTCAAAAGAATCAGTAATTGTCTGAAATTACAAACTGTTTTGTGGTTTTTTGTGCGCTATTGTTCAAGCAAAAAAATCGAAAATATTGACTTGCGGTAACATATCGAATTCTATTGGCAGCTCCTCGCACACCTAAATATGACAATCAAATTTACACTGCGCCCCGCTCTACTATCAACATGCATTGGGATCTGGCTTGCTGGCTTCGCGATGCAAGCGACCAATGCACAGGTCGTCCCCGTACCCGATCAAGGCAAGCTCTTAGCAACGGCGGGCGTGTCACAAGTGGAAGGTGCGGGCGGCGGCGGATTGGTGCCGTGGGCAGTTACCACGGGTTATGGTAGTGAAGACAGTTACGGATTCAACGCGCATATAACGCAATTAAATACGCAGGATTACCAACTTAACACCCACGGTATTGCCATCGGCTTGTGCGACAAACTGGAACTATCACTCGCGAAGCAAGAGTTCAGTGGCAGCCTCGCGCCTTTGAACAAGTTAAAACTGAGTCAAGACATTGTCGGCGTCAAGTTGAAGATATCGGGCGATCTGGTCGGTGATCAAGACAATTGGCAACCTCAAATAGCACTAGGCGCCTTATTCAAACGAGATCAGGGCGTCACAGGTCTTGAGACGCTTGGCGTGTCCCGGGTAACCCAGCTGGGTGCGAAACGTGACCAGGGAACGGACTACTATATTTCGGCAACCAAGCTATTTTTAGCGCAAGGTTTGTTGCTCAATGGCACGGTCCGGCTTACGAAAGCGAACCAGATGGGTTTGCTCGGCTTTGGTGGCGATCTCCATGACCGTTACCAACCCATGGCGGAAGCGTCAGCGGCGTATTTACTCAACCGCAAACTTGCAATTGGCCTGGAATATCGCCAAAAACCGAACAACCTGAGTATCGATCACGAGAAAGCGTATTACGATGGATTTCTCGCCTGGTTTCCAAATAAAAATGTGTCTGTGACGATGGCCTATGTCGATGTGGGAGACATCACCGTCTTTAATCCCAAAAATCAGCATGGATGGTACTTATCTGTGCAAATAGGCAACTAAACAAGAAGGCAACGACAATATGAAAATTTCTTCCATGCGATTAATAAACGTTGCCCTTGTCAGCGCTGTCACTGTGAGTTGGAGCATGGCGTTATTCGTCACGCCCGCTTCTGCACAGGCTGCAACGTTGTACGATGAGCTGGGACAACAAGGCGGCATCAGTAAGATTGTCGATGAGACAGTAACGCTGGTTCTCGCCGATGAACGCATCAAAACGTCTTTTAAGGACACTAACATCAAACGTTTTTCTAAGTTACTCAAAGAGCAATTTTGCGTCGTGGCCGGTGGTCCTTGTGAGTACAGTGGCGACGAAATGAAGATCGTTCATGAAAAATTAGGTGTCACAAGCGCTCATTTTAATGCCCTCGCAGAAGACCTGCAGTTAGCCATGGAAAAATGCAACATTCCGTTTTCCGTTCAAAATAAATTCATCGCCAAACTAGCGCCGATGAAAAGAGATATAGTGACGGGCAAATAAAAGTTTTATGGCATCCGAAATCTGGGATCATCGTTCTCAACCATAGTAAGAATGGTGGTGGCCAAGTATTTTGGCAAAAATGTGCGACGAACGAAACATTCGTTCGTTTTAGTGGTCTGATCTGCTTTGATTCCGGAGTCGTACCTATGAAACGTTTTATGTTAGCGTCTGTCCTCGCAGTTGTTTTTTCAAATTCAGCCTTCGCCGAAGACGCCTTAAAAACTGCCATCGATAATCCACAACGCACACCAGAAAATGTCAGCCGCGACGTTTATCGACACCCTTACGAAACCTTGCGTTTTTTTGGCATTCGTCCTGATATGAAGGTCGTAGAACTGGCACCGGGGAACGCTTGGTACACTGAAATTCTGGCGCCCTATTTACGTCCGAATGGCCTGATGATTGCGACAGCGAATGATCCAGCGTCAGACAACGAACAATTCAAACGTGGCTATCTGCGTTTCAAACAAAAATTGGACGCACGACCAGACATGTTCGATAAAGTGGTGCTTGGCGTGTTTCAGCCGCCATCAAATATTCATTATGCAGCCAATAACAGCGTCGATATGGTGCTGACATTTCGCAATATTCACAATTGGATAGCGAATGAAAATGGCAGCGTTAAAGCCGTGTTTCAGTCCGCCTTCGATGCCTTGAAGCCAGGTGGCGTGTTTGGCGTGGTTGAACATCGCCTGCCAGAAAATAAACAGCAAGACGACAAAGCCTCCAGTGGTTATGTCCACGAAACTTACGTCATACAAATGGCGCAAAGCGTAGGTTTTAAGCTCGCGGGCAAAGCGGAAATCAACGCCAATCCTAAAGACAATGCCGACCATGAAGGTGGTGTCTGGGCATTGCCACCAACGTATGCAAATAAAGAAAACAACAAGGCAGCGTATCAAGCCATCGGTGAGAGTGATAGGATGACCTTGAAATTCATCAAGCCTTGACGCACCTTAGCAGCTCGAATGTTTTCCAGTCTCCAACGAGGTTGATCCCGCACCAAACAGGAGCATCGTATGTCAATAACGTCCACTTTCCAGTGTTGTTTTATAGCGCTAAGTATGGGCTTAAGTTTTTCTGCCGCCGCTGAAGATACCTACAAGATCGACCCCGAACATACGTTTAGTAGTTTTGAATATCAGCATTGGGGTTTATCGACACAACGTGGACGTTTTGATAAAAATACTGGCAGCATCAGTTTAGATAGCGAAACAAAAAGTGGCTCCATCAATATCGAGATCGACGCCACGTCAGTCAATACGGGATCTGCCACGTTTGATCGCGCGATGCGTTCATCGAATTTTTTTGATACTGACACCCATCCGAAAATTAGCTTCGTGTCGGATAAACTGTTGTTTAATAATGACAAACTGACGCAAGTCTTGGGCAAACTCACGATCAAGGACACGACGCTGCCAGTGACAATCGAAGTCATGCACTTTAATTGCAGGTTTATGATTCTGTACATGAAGCAGGCGTGCGGGGCAAATGGCTATACCAAAATACTCCGTAGTGACTATAAAGTCGGGCGCTATGTGCCTTTCGTTAGCGATGAAGTCACATTATATTTGAATGTTGAAGCCATCAAAGAATGAGACCGCAGCAGCGATCTCATTCTTCTTCTAAGCTTTGATTGACACGTAGTAATCAATATGGAGCTTAAGTTGGTGCTTAAGTTGGTGCTTAATATGCACCCATATAGTCTTTTTTACCGAGTTCGACACCGTTATGACGCAGGATGGCGTAAGTGGTTGTCACATGGAAAAAGAATTGTGGCAGGCCATAATTGAACAAATAAGCATGACCGCTCAATTTTTTCTCTTTAGGCGTTCCTGGGCGCAGGATGATTTCACGGTCTTCGCTCCCGTCAAAATGCGCAGCATCCAATGACTGGATAAATACTTTGGTTTTGGCGATACGTGCGTGCAAATCGGCAAAACTTTGCTCATTATCTTCATACGCTGGCAAATCGGCGGCGGCCAGTCGACCAGCAATTCCCTTAGCAAAATCAGCGGCTATTTGCACCTGGCGTACTAAGGCGAACATATCTGGAAACAAGCGTGATTGCAGAAAAACTTCAGGTGCAATATTCTTTTCTTTGGCGTGCGCCTCGCCTTTGCTCAACACGTCGCTCAAACTATCCAGCATTTGAATCAATACGGGGACGGATGCTGTGTACATAGAAATTGCCATTTTTACTCTCCATTGGTTACGACAAATGATCGGGATAAAAAGTGATCAGGCTAAACTTAGCGGGCTTGATTATAGAGCCTGCCGGGTTTTTGCGTGGGAGGCGGCAAAATTGTCGCGAAATGCTGGTGATGCGCAGCGTTCAGGCTACATCGAGATAAGCAAAATATGAACAACCTCTGGTGCTCACTGATGCAACTGGTGCGACTGGTGCGACTGGTGCGAAAGCTGAGAATGATGCGAATAATGTCATTAAAACAAAGAATAAAAAAGCCAGTTCACACACAGAACTGGCTTTTTTACTATTGATGACAAGGCTACTTAGAAGCGATAGCCAACACCGACACCAACCAACAATGGATCAACTTTAACATTAGATACTTTCGTACCATTGGCATACAAATCACTACGAATTTGTACTTTTTTCACGTCCAGATTCAAAGACCAGTTTTTGTCTAGTTTGAAATCAACGCCAGCTTGCAAAGCGAAACCAAAGCTATGGTTGTCGAGATCGAGACCTGCTGGCAAGTTCACGTCAGAAATACGAGTGTAGTTCACGCCTGCACCAAGGTAAGGATTGATTTTTGCTTCTGGAGCGAAATGGTATTGTGCAGTTAATGTCGGTGGCAAATGTTTGAAACTACCAATAGTAGTGCCATCCAATTGGACATTATGTTTTTGCGGATAAGTCAAAATCAATTCTGCAGACCAGTTTGGTGTGACGAAGTAAGAAAAATCGACTTCAGGAATGGTTTTAGTGCTGACGGTAACACGATCCGCTGCGCCTACGCCGCCGATAGGATCAGAGCCATTTGCTGGGCTGATGTTGACAACACGTGCGCGCACCAACCATGGGCTTTGACCATCATCCGCCATAGCTTGTGTTGCTGTAAAACCAACTGTTGCCAAAGAGAGAGCGAGGATTACTTTTTTCATTTTAATTTCCTTTTGGGGTTTCGAATTAAGATGAGCAAAGTGTAGTTCCGCACTGCAGCGAGCAATTTGAGCTACATCAAGTTTGGTGCAAGGCACAATTTTTCCTAAAATTTGCCAAAATGCGCCGCTCAATGTCGGCTTGAGGTATCCTTGCACCCATTGTCTTTACCTCTCAAAACATCAAAAAAATGGCCAATTACGTCTATACCATGAACCGCGTGGGCAAAATCGTCCCGCCGAAACGTCAGATTCTGAAAGATATTTCACTCTCCTTCTTCCCCGGCGCCAAAATTGGTGTCTTGGGTCTGAATGGATCAGGTAAATCCTCCCTGCTCAAAATCATGGCCGGTATCGATAAAGATATCCAGGGTGAAGCAGTCCCTATGCCGAATTTGAATATCGGTTATCTGCCGCAAGAACCCCAGCTTGACCCAGAACAAACCGTGCGTCAGGCGGTTGAGTCGGCACTTGGCGAGGTCTTCGAAGCTAAAGCAAAACTCGAAGAAGTGTATGCCGCTTACGCAGATGAAAATGCGGATTTCGATGCGCTGGCGAATGAACAAGCACGTCTGGAAGCGATCATCTCAACCTCGTCTGGCGACAACGTCGAACTTCAATTAGAAATGGCCGCAGATGCCTTGCGTTTGCCACCTTGGGACGCCAAAATCGGTGTCCTCTCTGGCGGTGAGAAACGTCGCGTCGCACTGTGCCGCTTACTGTTGTCAAAACCCGACATGTTGCTGTTAGATGAACCAACTAACCATCTGGATGCGGAATCGGTCGATTGGCTGGAACAATTTTTGTTGCGCTTCCCTGGCACTGTGGTGGCAATTACCCATGATCGTTACTTCCTGGACAATGCCGCAGAATGGATTCTGGAACTAGATCGTGGCCATGGTATCCCTTGGAAAGGTAACTATTCTTCTTGGCTGGATCAAAAGCAAGCTCGCCTGAAACAAGAAGAAGCGACCGAGTCTGCACGTCAAAAAGCACTGCAAAAAGAATTGGAATGGTCACGTCAGAATCCAAAAGCGCGTCAGGCGAAGAGTAAAGCCCGTCTGGCACGTTTCAATGAGATGAGTGAGCACGAATACCAAAAACGTAATGAAACGCAGGAGATTTTTATCCCTGTCGCAGAACGTCTTGGTAATGAAGTCATCGAATTTAAAAACGTCTCCAAAGCCTTTGGCGACCGTCTGTTGATTGATAATTTGAGCTTCAAAATTCCACCTGGCGCGATCGTCGGTATCATCGGGCCTAACGGTGCCGGTAAATCGACCTTGTTCAAAATGATCAAGGGTCTGGAAACGCCTGATAGCGGCGAAGTGGTATTAGGTCAAACTGCAAAAATCTCTTTGGTCGATCAATCGCGTGAAGATTTGGGTAATACCAAAACGGTGTTCGAAGATGTGGCCAATGGTGCCGATATTCTGACCGTAGGTCGCTTTGAAATGCCGTCGCGTGCTTATCTGGGGCGTTTTAATTTCAAAGGTGGCGACCAACAAAAAATCGTCGGCAATTTATCCGGCGGTGAACGTGGTCGTTTGCATTTGGCAAAAACGTTGCTGCAAGGCGGTAATGTTTTGCTGCTCGATGAACCATCCAATGATCTGGACGTGGAAACTCTGCGCGCATTAGAAGATGCATTGCTGGAATTCGCTGGCAGTGTGATGGTGATTTCCCATGACCGCTGGTTCCTGGATCGTATTGCTACCCACATCCTGGCGTTTGAAGGTAATTCTCAGGTCAGTTTCTTTGACGGTAACTACCAGGAATATGAAGCGGACAAGAAAAAACGTTTAGGTGAAGAAGGTGCAAAACCAAAACGTATTCGCTATAAGCCATTGACAGTATAAATAACAAAACAAGCAACAAAATTGAACACCCGGGGCGAACACTTGCCGGTAACCTCGGGTCAACTCATCCCCTTGTGAGAGATAACATGCGAAAAAATGCATTCTTGAAGATCTTTTTTGCGAGTATTTTTTGCGTACTCGCTCTCTGCTCCGGCACTATTCAGGCAAATGAGAAAGAAGCGAGTGCGGGCAATTCCTCGGTCGTGCCACTTGAGCCTTTCACTGTCAATTTATCGAGTTTTGACCGCTATCTGCAAATCAGCATCACACTCCAGTTAGGGAATCCTGAAACGGGTGAAAAAATCAAAGCAAAAATGCCTATGGTGCGACATGCAATGATCATGTTGTTGAGCGGAAAAGAGTCGGGCGATATTCAGAATGCCGATGGTAAGCATGAATTAATTGCCGAGATCAAAGAAAAATTGAATCATGTTTTGGAATTAAAAGAGCACGATGGCGTTACTGACGTCTACTTGGTCAATTTTGTCATCCAATAGGCTCTCGCAATGGCATACACCGACGGCGATATTCACGTTCAGTCATGAGGCATGCCACTAGTGCCTCAAATTCCATCCATTTTTAACGTCTGCCACACGCAAACTAACAATCTCCATGCATCAACTGGCAGAACCCGCTTTTGCGGAAATCGAAATAAAAAAAAGCCGCTTTCTGGGTCAGCTGTTTCCATTGCATAGTCGCGCAGAGGCACGTGAGCAATTACTGAAGATACGCGCTGCCCACCCAAATGCGGTACACGTTTGCTGGGCTCTGGTATGTGCGGGCGAATCCGGTTTGGATGACGATGGCGAACCGTCTGGCACCGCCGCTAAGCCCATGTATAACGTCTTGGTGCACAAGGATGTTACCAACGTTCTGGCAGTCGTCGTTCGCTATTGGGGAGGAATCAAACTCGGTGCTGGTGGCCTGACCCGTGCATACGGACAAGCAATTTCGGAAGCGTTTAAAATTGCCACTTTGGTCGCGGTTGAAAGCATGTCTGAGATCGAGATCGAGGTGGGGTTTGCCGATGAATCACAAGTGCGACGAACACTAGACAAATACGCTGGCGAGGTCAATCATGTCAGCTATACGGAGACCGCACAAATGCAAGCCAGCATTAAACAAAAGGACGTTACCGCAGTGATCGCGGAGCTGACCGACGTCCTGAAGGGGCAGGTTAACATCAGGACCGGAGATGAGCTCAAATTAAGCTGAGCCAATCTCACTATTCATTTTTAAACGTCCCTGTCTTTCATTTATATTTAATTTTTACCACGTTATGCCACAAGATCTTTCTCTGCGTACCAAAATAAACCAAGAAACAGCATGCTTCCCCTGGAGTGAGTTACTGAAACATTTTGCCAGTGGTAATGTGATTGCCATTGATGGTGAACTCGATCTGGTAGAGATCGCAGAAGCGATGGCGACCGACGCTACGGCCATCATCCAACCGCTGCTCACAGACGGTAAGATTGCCAAAGTAACCGACGCACAGGCACTAGAATGGCTCGAACAAAATCACCAATTGTGGACAGTCGTTGTAAAACCGTGGATTCTCGTTCAACATCGTTTGGACAAGTAGAAGCAAAAAAGTAGGGAGTATGGTCTTTTTTAGAAGGCATATCATTGTGATCATTGGGCTTAGGCGATCAGTCAAATTGATACACCCCCTGGTATCTCTTTTAGTATTAGCACTAATGAACTTTTAATAAGCTTCTTTTGTCTCAGTTCGATACCTGGATACCAAAATGGGGAGCTTTGCTATGTCGATCAGCGCTACAGATTCGATGTCCGATTCGATGTCCGATTCGATTTCAGATTCGATTTTCTACATGTCGGCTAACGCCAGGGCGACTCTCACGCGCCGTTTGAGTGTTGGCTTGCTGATGTTATTGATGCATGGCTTGCTTTGGTTAGCGTGGCAAACACAAACGACTTTTAAGATCATTCGCGACGCGCCAACAACCTATTTGCAATTATTGCAAATACCACTTCCTAAAAAGCTCACTCAGCCAGACAAATCAATTTCAGTGGCCGTAGTACCGACGCCAATCCAAACGCGTATACCTAAAAAAACAAGCGCCAGCAATGCCATGACGATTTCGCCGGAAACCGTTACGAGTGAAATAAGTTCGAGTAACATGACAACGCCGACGACAGAGGCAACGCCGCATCTTGATCTGGACGCTCTTCGTGTTACTGCAATGACAATGGAAAAACAGCGTCGACACTCTGAGATTGAAAAAATCCAAGATAGCCTGAAACGCGACGATAGCTTTGAGAAAAAACTCGGTGAAGGCGTCAAAAGAGCACAAGTAAAAGATTGTGCTCATGCATATTCAGGACTTGGCTTGCTGGCGATCATTCCATTAGCAGCCAGTGCAGTGAGCGATAAGGTCTGTAAATGGTGATACTGGCGCTACCTCAGTTATAATGCCCGCATCCGCACACCCACAGTCAGAGACTTCATGAGCTGAGCGCTATGCTCAGAACCGTGCAAGTGCGGTTTTCCTTATTTTTTACCGGATATTCCATGAAAAAAATTTCCTTCTTGTTCGCTGCCATGATGTTGGCAGCAGTTGGCTCAGGGGTCACTCCTGCGACTACAGCGATTGCACACGCAGATGAAGCGGCAGACAAAGCCAAACAAACCGCTGTCCGCGCGGAAATGGGCAAGCCTTTAACTGAAATTCAAGACTTGCTTGATAAAAAGCAATATCCACAGGCTGCAGAAAAACTTGACGCACTGCGTGTATTTGACAAGAAGACGCCTTACGAAATTTTCGTGATTGATCGTATGCACGCCGTGTTGGCGTCCGGTACGAAAAATAACGAAGAATTGGCTACCGCCTTCGAAGGCATGATCAATTCTGAGTTTCTGAAAGAACCAGAAAAATTACGTCTGATCGAAGGGATGGCTGGTACTTTTTTCAATGAAAAAAAATATGACCCGTCCATCGTTTGGGCAAAACGTTATTTAGAAAGAAGTCCTAGCGCAGCAATGCATAATTTGTTGTCTCGCGCTTATTACCTCAAAGGCGATACGGCGAACGCTATCCTGGAGTTAAAAGGAATTGTTGCAGAGGATCAGGCTGCTAAGCGCGCTCCTACTGAAGAAACTTTGCGTTTGCTGGCAAGTAGCTACCAACAAGCCAAGGATAACGCCGGCTATACATCGGTATTAGAAATGATGGTGGAATACCATCCAACCCGCGAATACTGGGGTGATTTGCTCTATCGTACCGAACACAAAGCTGGCTTCAACGACCATCTTCGATTGGATCTGTATCGATTGATGTTAGTCACTAATAACATGGAAGATCCAGGTCAATTCGTCGAAATGGCAGAATTGGCATTACTAGCAGGTTTGCCAACCGAAGCGAAGGCCACTGTTGATGCTGGCTACGCAGCAAACCTACTGGGTACTGGAAAAGAAGCAGCCAAACACAAACAATTACGTGACAAAGTCAACAAACAAGCGGCAGACGACGTCAAATCATTAGACGCTGGTGAAACAGCAGCGAAAAATGCTAAGACTGGCATCGGCTTAGTTAACTTTGGCTATAACTATGTCATCAATGGTCAATCAGAAAAAGGGATTGCGCTGATCGAGCAAGGGATTGCTAAAGGCGGCCTGAAATACCCTGAAGAAGCGAAATTACACTTAGGTATGGCTTATCTGAAAGCCGGCAATCGTGATAAAGCGACCGAAGTATTCAACACGATCCAAGGTACTGACGGTACTGAAAATATCGCGCACTTATGGTTGAAATTCCGTCCTTTGACAACGGATGCAAAGAGCGCTGAGGCAGCACCAGCAGCAAAATAAACTGCTGTAGTTTCGCTGTCTATAAACGTGCCTGAAATTATTTTCTGGCACGTTTTTTTTGCGCGCAAATCTTTGAATACGGCTCACTTTAAAGATATTCTCGCAAAAGCATGGTGCGCAAGCAAACAACCTACTCAACGTTAATACAAAAAAAAGCGGCTTAGCAATTACGCTAAACCGCTTACAAATCAGCCCGTGCGCTCTATACACGTGCTGAGGATACTACCTTTACTACAACAATTCTTACTACATCTTTCAGTACTATCTTCACGCTCAATTAAGAGTGATAAGCAGATTCACCGTGGCTAGTGATGTCCAAGCCTTCACGTTCTTCATCTTCAGGAACACGCAGACCAATCACAATATCAACCAGTTTGTAGGCAATCACAGAGACGATTGCGGACCAGATGATCGTTGTCCCAACAGCAATCGCTTGTACCTTCACTTGGTCAAAAATGACATATGGATCAGCGGACATTTTGTTTGCAACGTAGTCCATGATGCCTTGGCCACCCAATGCTGGTGAAGCAAACACACCAGTTGCCAGCGCGCCGAAGATACCACCAACACCGTGTACACCGAAGACGTCCAGAGAGTCATCCGCACCGAGCAGGCGCTTCAGACCATTCACACCCCACAAGCAGATCACACCAACCAGCAAGCCGATCACTAATGCACCCATTGGGCCCACGAAACCACATGCTGGGGTAATCGCAACCAGACCAGCAACTGCACCGGACGCGCCACCTAACATGGATGGTTTGCCTTTCGACATCCACTCACCAAATACCCAGGAAACTGCTGCTGCTGCGGTTGCCAACAAAGTATTAACGAATGCTAACGCTGCAACGTCACCCGCTTCCAGCGCGGAGCCCGCATTGAAACCAAACCAGCCCACCCACAACAAGGACGCACCAATCATTGTCATTGTCAGAGAGTGTGGTGCCATCGCTTCTTTACCGTAGCCAACACGCTTACCAATCATGAACGCACCCACCAGACCAGCGACCGCGGCGTTGATATGCACAACAGTACCGCCAGCGAAATCAAGTGCACCTTTTTGTTGCAGGAAACCACCTTTAACCAACTCGGTTGCCGCAGTTGCTGCATCTTTGATGCCGTCAGGGCCAGTCCAGAACCAGACCATGTGGGCAATCGGCAAGTAGCTGAATGTGAACCACAACACAACGAAGGCCAGCACTGCGCTGAATTTTGCACGTTCAGCGAACGCACCAATGATCAGACCACAAGTAATTGCTGCGAACGTTGCCTGGAAAGCGACATAAACAAACTCAGGAATCACAACGCCTTTGCTAAAGGTAGCAGCAGTCGCGAATGTGCCTTTTACCGGATCCCAGATACCTTTTAAGAACACGCGATCAAAACCACCAATGACCGAATTGCCTTCAGTGAATGCCAGTGAGTAGCCATAGATACACCACAGAACAATGATCACAGCAAAGATCATGAACACTTGCATCAAGATGGACAGCATGTTTTTGGAACGAACCAAGCCGCCGTAGAACAAGGCCAGACCTGGGATCGTCATCAAGATCACTAACAACGTGGAGACCAACATCCATGCAGTGTCGCCCTTGTTAGCAACAACCACTGGTGCGGATGCTGCTGATGCATCTGCAGCGGCTGCAGGTGCTGAAGCAGTCGCTGCGTCAGAAGCTGCCACGGGTGCTGCAACAGGCGCTGGAGCAGCAGTTGCTGCGGGTGCAGAAGCGGTTGCAGCAGATGCCGCAGTGACGTCAGCTTTTGCTGGCGCATCATCCGCCAGTGCGACGGAAGTCAATCCTACTGAAGCAAGCAAGGCACCTGCAACCAGCATATTTTTAAATATATTTTTCATATGAAATCCCTAATGAATCAATCAGAGTGCATCAGAGTGCGTCGTTACCGGTTTCGCCGGTACGGATACGCACAACTTGTTGCAAGTCATAGACAAAAATCTTTCCATCACCAATTTTGCCGGTACGAGCAGCGGTTTCGATCGCTTCGATTGCACGATCAACGATCGCGTCATCCACAGCAGCTTCGATTTTGGTTTTTGGCAAGAAATCAACGACGTATTCAGCACCGCGATACAATTCGGTATGACCTTTTTGACGGCCAAAACCTTTGACTTCCGTCACGGTGATGCCCTGCACTCCCATTTCCGATAAGGCTTCACGCACTTCATCGAGTTTGAAAGGTTTAATAATCGCTGTAATGAGTTTCATACTATCCTCGATCTTCAGAAAGTTTTAACGGCAGTCAAGACCAGGCTTGTCTTGCCAGTGAATTTACCCGCTGGTGTTACATACAGTGAACTGTTTGCATTGGTACCAATTGCTGCCAATGTAAAGGCAACGCCAACAAATTCTTTCGTTACGCCGACTTTCCAGTCTGTGTAAGAGTAGGCAGAGTTGTTTTTAATCATTTGACGACCAGCATGCAATACCAATGTGTACGCTTCTGGCAACTCAACGTTCGCGCCAAGATCCAGGTAGCCACTGTTTTTACTGTTTGCAGTACCGAACAGATTTGTCACTGAGCTAGAGTATTTGGCATAAAATGGACCTGTGCCAATCTGACCGTAAATTTCAGTTGTATTAGCATTGACCAGACCTGCCACATTGCCCAGACCATTGGAGGGATAAACGTAGCTCAAAACACCGACATCATAGGTCACGTCTTTAGTGATTTCACCGCGCTTGCCTGCATACAAATCCCATTCAACATCGCCACCACCGCCTGCATCTTTTGTCCATTTAATGGAAGACAACCAGGTACCAGCGTAAAAGCCAGTTGGGTTATTGGTGTAATCTGCACCGCCTTGCAACGCTGGATCAAGACGTGTTTGAGAAATACCACGATAGCGATAGTCACTCGCAACACCGACGTTGAAGCTGACTTCATTGTCTGGTTTTGCATCTTCAGCATGGACTAAACCAGCAAAGAACGTTGAGGCAACCGCAACAGCAAGTAAAGCTTTCTTCATTTTGCTTCCCCTTAAAGGTGTAGACATTAATAATATATTAACAATAATTAAGAAACTGCCTTGAACTCACTTCGTCAACCACTGATACACAAAGCCAGAAGATCATCCGTGACCCTGCGGGAAATGAACCCAGTAACGCTTGTTGATTTCATATAAGCAGAAGTCGTGCCAGGTGTCCTCGTAAAAATACATTGATATTTTTATATTATTTATTGCTATGAAATATTGAGCATAACGGCCTTAAATAACACCCGTGTTACGTCTTGTAATATCTGATTTATGAAGAAATTGGGCAGCGCTCTGGCTTTAGGTTATGATTTCTATTCAGGCAAAGCAGCAATACCTGCACAATCTCTGAACACAATTGCTCTGCACCAATTTGCAGCGTGTATTTCAGAGCTAACTTGTTGCAGACAACTACGCACCAATATTGTGCGCACCACTTTTTATCAAGGATGACCTACCATGAATAAGCAAAATTTTTTCGATGACATGCAGGCAAAAATTAGTCAGGCTTTAGAAAACTCACCGGCAAAAGATATAGAAAAAAATGTCAAAGCCATGATGACTCAGGGATTTTCTAAGCTAGATTTGGTCACTCGTGAAGAGTTCGACATCCAGGCACAGGTATTAGCGAAAACGCGCGCCAAGTTAGAGGCACTGGAAGCTCGCGTGGCAGCCTTGGAAAACAACGCGAAAAGCGAATAAGGGCAATATCGACAGAACGGGGTAGCGATACTTCATTGACAAGACTGATGTAATTTCCATCAAGCAATCAACTAGTTAAACATGTTTAATCCCCGTCCTAAGATCCAACTCATCCCTATTCCAGGACACCTACCTTGCGTCGTTATCGACGATTTCTTATTAGATCCACAAGCCATGGTGGACTATGCCACGCAGAATAGGCAACGTTTTACGATGGCGCCGCCGAATACATTTCCTGGCTTGCAATTACCTATGTCAGACGGGTTTTCGGCGGCATTTAATGAATTTTTCATCCAGCACGTCCGCAGTCTGCTAGGCGCTCGTCGCACGATAAGCATTTATAGTCGTCTCTCAATGGCCACGTTGCAGCCATCGGAACTCGGTTTATTTCAACGTATTTGTCATACCGACCCGATCACCACGCACCCTCAACAATGTTTTGCCGCCTCAGTTCTCTATCTATTTAATGATGCCAACTTAGGGGGTACGAGTTTCTATCAACCGACCATGACAAAAGATGCGTTGTATCGGTTATTTTATTCGCCCGATTCACCTTGGTGCTCTATGTCGAATGAAGAATTTACTACCGAGCTTGGAGTAGCACCTGGCTACCAGACTGGCTCGAACAAGTACTTTGAATTGATCAAAATGATCCCAGCCAAATATAACCGCGTTATTTTCTATGACGCTTATATTTTCCACTCTGCCTACATCGACGATCCACAATTGCTGAATGATGATCCCTCTCGCGGGCGTCTGACGCTGAATGGCTTTTTCACTTGCCGCCGCGCAGCCTAGAAAATCGGCAACGACCCTCTCTAGCATTACAGCACTTCTTAGGCGGTATCTAACCCAGGTCATGGGCATCGCGGGACGATGCATATGTGATCCATAGGCGTCATTTTTGCCACTCTTTTCAAAAAAATTGGTCCACTTTGAAGTGACACTTGCCACAAAAGAAACTTGTTAAAAAAGGAATAATGTGAGTTTAGCCGTATTAAAAAGCCGGGCTTTGACTGGCATGCATGCGCCTCAGGTGACGGTTGAAGTCCATCTGGCCAATGGTTTGCCCGCTTTCACGATTGTTGGTTTGCCAGAGACGGAAGTAAAAGAATCAAAAGACCGGGTGCGCGCCGCGTTACAAAATGCGCGCTTTGAATTTCCCGCAAAGCGTATCACCGTCAATTTGGCACCCGCTGATCTGCCAAAAGAATCTGGCCGCTTCGATCTGCCAATCGCGCTTGGCATCTTAGCTGCATCCGGTCAAATCCCTGGCGAGATGTTAGAACACTATGAGTTTGCTGGTGAACTCTCATTATCAGGCGAATTGCGTCCCATCCGCGGCGCACTAGCGATGACGTTCGCAATCTGCCAAAGTAAGCAATCGACAAACGTAAATACCAACCGTCGCGCGGCCTTTATCTTACCTCGCGCCAATGCAGATGAGGCCGCGTTGGTCACTGATGCGGCAATTTATCCCGCCGATTCACTGCTTCAAGTTTGTGCTCACTTCGCTGCTATTGCCGATGATCAAAAGCTTTCCCGCCATCGACCGCTTGAAATTGAACAGCGTCCCAATTATCCCGACTTTAGCGAGGTCAAGGGGCAAATGCAGGCCAAGCGTGCGCTCGAAGTCGCAGCGGCAGGATCACATTCGGTACTCATGGTCGGGCCGCCAGGAACTGGAAAATCCATGTTAGCCGCGCGATTTGCCGGCATTTTACCAACCATGACCGATCAGGAAGCGCTGGAATCGGCTGCCGTCCAATCACTAACCGCCGGATTTACGATCGAAAAATGGAAAATCCGGCCGTATCGCGCCCCCCACCACACTGCATCAGCCGTCGCCCTGGTGGGCGGTGGCGGCAATCCGCGTCCAGGAGAAATTTCGCTCGCACACCGCGGGGTACTTTTTCTGGATGAGTTACCCGAATTTGATCGCAAGGTACTGGAAGTTTTACGCGAGCCTTTGGAATCTGGGCATATCACGATCTCAAGAGCGGCCCGTCAAGCAGACTTCCCGGCACGTTTTCAATTAATTGCCGCGATGAACCCCTGCCCGTGTGGCTATTTCGGCCACACGAACGGCAAATGTCGCTGCACACCGGATGCCATCAACCGTTACCAGGATAAAATTTCGGGACCATTGCTTGATCGCATCGACTTACAAATCCAGGTGGCAGCATTACCCCACGCCGATTTGCTCAAGCAGGCTGACGGCGAATCCAGCGCCAAGATCCTTGCGCGGGTAGAAGCCGCATTTGAACGCCAGCAGCAACGGCAAGGTAAAACGAATAATTTGCTCAGCACCAGCGAAATCGATGCGTTATGCCGTCCTGATGCCGCCGCCGATACCATTCTAAAAGCGGCCATGAACAAGTTTGACTGGTCAGCACGCGCCTACCACCGCGTCTTAAAAGTCGCCAGAACCATTGCCGATCTGGCCGCCGCCGATACGATTACCGCTCACCACGTCGCTGAGGCGATTCAATATCGGCGGGCATTAAAAGAACGCTAAGATAAATGGTACTAGCGCGCCGGGTAGCGATGCCGTACGGCTTAAGCGTTCCGTTTCCTGGCAGCAGACTGGCCGACATGAGCAGAATTGACAGCATTGACAGAAGTTCCTGAATTTTCCGCGATAAGGCGGGAGCGATTGCGGACTTTGGTGTTAATTGCGACACGGCTGACGCAAATCCCATTTGCCTGCGCCTGCGCAATCTGGGTACTAGTCACTGTTCCGGCGTAGCAACCCATTGAAGAGCTGCCATTGGTGACCCCTTCCGGTAACACGTAGTGATACACCCCGTTCGGAAATTCCGGGGTAGCACTGGTAATGCCATTACATTGATCGAGTTGAGAAACAGTAATCACTTTGCCATTCATGTCACGCCCGCCATAGACTGGAAAGCCATCGAGTGCGATGCCAATCAAATGAGACGGCCCACCCGCAGTGTCCACTTTAGATGTAATACAACTGGAAATACCATGATAGTGATAGGTATTTCCCCCTTGTTGGGGCGCAGCATGACCATTGCACGGATCAATAAAGGCGGCTGTCTGTTGAGTGCCGCTACTATCGGTAAAATTGACGCTGACATTTTGTGACATCGCGGGAGAACCGGTGCCATCGTAGGCATTAAACAATGCCGCACCAGAAATCATCGTGCCGATCGAACCCATATTGGTCACCGTCGTCGTTGTCGCCTTCGTCGGGCAGATATTATAGGTGGTGGAAATCGGGCTTGGCGTATTGGGATTTGGTTGTATGGTTAACGCTAAACCATCAGGTGTCGTTGCTGCCACCGTCGTATATGTGCCACTTGCAGGACGCAGATAGTAAGCACTCATCGCATGATTCGGCAAGCCGTTTGAGATCACGGTCATGGTGCACGATGTCGGATAAGTCACCGTCATATTGGCGCCCCACTTTGCCTGTTGATAGCCCGCCGCCAATGACACACCGGTTGAACCAGACCCACCAGAGTTGCCAGAGGATCCAGAGGTTGAACTGCCAGAACCGCCACCGCATGCAGAAATCAATAAGCTCAAGACGAGAGGCACTACATAGTGCGCGGACGGTCTGGCTGGCATTTTGAAGAATTGAATCATGATGGTCTGTCTCCCTGAACAGGTTGAAAAGTTGAAAGGTTGAAATGAGCGTCGGTCTGATACGCATCATGAAAAACAAATATGAAGCAAATGTGAATTTGCTTCATGGCACTATTTAACAAGTACACCCGCCCATCAGAGGATGGAATCATCAAGTGCATTGAAATTCCTCAGGCAGTGCCCAACTAAGGCCTGTATCGCCCACTTCAGGAGAAAACGATGTCCCCACAAGAAATTCAGCTACTGCAAAATTTTCTTGATCAATTGGTGCAAGTCCAAGGCGTCAATAAAGATCCGCTTGCACTTGAAATGATTCATCAGGCGGTCAGCAAGCAAGCCGATGCGAGTTACCTGCTGGTACAACGCGCGTTGTTACTTGATCAGGCAATCTCCAATGCGAACGCACAGATTGCGCAACTACAAGCCGATTTACGCGAGCAAAAAGCATTGAATGCGGCGCTGAATAACAACCAGACGAGCACTTCAAGCACGGGTTTTCTCGATCCTGCAGTCAGTGGCTGGGGCAATAGTGCGCAGAGTCGGCCATTGAACTTGCCGCCCGCACGCAATAACAATGATTATCCCTCTGGCTCTACTTCGGTGACAGGCATGCCATTACCAGCCTACCCGACGCTCGCTGGCGGGCAAATGCAAGCAGTTCAAGCGGTTCAACCCGTGCAATACGCGCAACCGACATCATCCGGATTTTTTGGCGGAAATACCGGTAGTGTCCTCGGCACGGTAGCGACAACAGCCGCAGGGGTGGCCGCGGGTGCGTTTTTGTATGAGGGCATCAGTCATATGATGGGTGAACATGAGCACAACCGTTATAACAATAACTTTAACGACAATTCATCGGCTGGCAACCTGAATAATTCACTCAGCAGTAACAGCGACAGCGGTTTGATTCCAGGCTACTTTGATCAGGGACAGGATCAATCGTCCGTCTCAGATAGCAGCGCAGACAGCGATAGTAACGACATTTAAACGTCGTTTTACGTCAAAAAATTGAACCCCGACGATGGCGTCGTCGGCATATACAAAAATATACAAGTGCATACTCTGCTCTGGTCATCTGTTTTGAGGATAATTCGTTGTATCCTCATATTCTTTGAATGTGACCGGAGTTCAGACTGTCCATGAATACCTCCCTAATGCTACCGCGCCTGGCGAGTATTTCGCTGATTTGCTTGTTGAGCGCATGCAGCTCAACGAGCTTGCGGTCGGATGCAAAAAATGACTATGTCAAAACTTTGCCCCCGGTCGGTAACACACTATCCAAAGCAAACGTCAATCCTGGTCTGTTGTTGAACCGAATGACTTTCGGTAGTAATTTTTCTTCAGACCAGCAATTACAAGCCGTCAATATGGATCGTTATCTGGATCAACAATTGCGGGCGCGTGGCAGCGTTGTGCCGAACGTCATCCAGGCACAAATCAGTGCGATGACGATTTCTCAGCAATCGCTGGAAGAATTGATCCACAAACTGGAAGCACAGCGGATTACTGCCGACCAGCAAAAAGGGATAGACGACAGTCTCAATAAACAATACCAACAAGAATTAAGTCGTCTGCAACGTGAAGCCGCGACACGCTCGTTGCTGCGCGACATTTACTCGCCAAACCAATTACAAGAACAAATGACGTGGTTCTGGATGAATCACTTCAACATTCATAGCGGCAAACACAATATCCGTGCAATGTTGGGTGACTTTGAAGAAAATGCAATTCGCCCGTACGCTTTGGGAAATTTCCGTGATTTGTTACGCGCTACGGCTTACCATCCAGCGATGTTGCGTTATCTCGATAACGAATACAACGCCAATGGCCGTATCAACGAAAACTATGCGCGCGAGATCATGGAACTGCATACCATGGGCGTCAACAGCGGCTATACGCAAAAAGATGTGCAAGAATTAGCCAGAATTCTGACCGGCGTCGGCGTAAATTTAACTGGAGTAACGCCAAAAATTAAGCCAGAGTTAAGCAAACTCTATTTGCGTCGGGGCTTATTTGAATTTAATCCGCAGCGACATGATTTTGGCGATAAACAATTCTTGGGAAGCACCATCCACGGACGCGGTTTGAATGAAGTAGAAGACGTTCTGACAATGCTGACCAGACAGCCTGCAACGGCGCGCTACATCAGTAAAGAATTAGCAACCTATTTCGTTTCGGATACGCCATCAGACGCTTTAGTTCAAAGCATGGCGAATAGCTTTTTACAAAGCGATGGCAATATCCCCATTACTTTGCGCACGATGTTTGACTCGCCAGAATTCATCGCCTCGCTCGGGCATAAGTTTAAAGACCCCCTGCATTATGTTGTCAGCGTCGTGCGTCTCGCTTATGACGGCAACTCCATCGTCAATACCGGGCCAATGTTAAATTGGCTCAATATGATGGGTCAGGCATTCAATGGTCACCAAACGCCAGATGGCTATTCAATGCAGGAAAGTGCGTGGGCAAGTCCCGGCCAGATGAGTGTACGTTTTGACATCGCCCGTTCAATGGCGTTTGGTACACCTGGTTTGTTTAAAATCGATAACCAGCCAGCACCAACCGAAAAGCCACCCGCGCCGGCACTGGCTAACTCGATGTTCGCAAAAAACATGAGCAACGGATTTAGCCAAGAAACACGAGACGCTTTGAAACAAGCAAAAAATCCTAACGAATGGAATATTTTTTTACTCGCGTCACCAGAAATGATGCGACGTTAACGACCTGTCGAATCGAAATGAAGGAATTATTATGAACCGCCGCGATCTGCTCAAATTCTTTTTGGCAATGACAGCATTACCTGCGACCGGCTACTGCACAAACGCACTTGCAGCTTCCACAAACCAAAGTCGCTTCTTGCTGATCTTCCTGCGTGGCGGCTATGATGCATGCAATTTACTGGTACCTACTTCCAGTAATTTTTACTACGAATCCCGGCCCAACATTGCCATCGCCCGTCCAAGCGACAATCCTCAATCAGCGCTCGCACTTAATGCAGATTGGGGCCTCCATCCAGCATTGCGAGACACGATTTATCCTTTGTATAAAAATGGCGAAGTTGCATTTATTCCTTTTGCTGGCACCGATGATTTAACGCGCAGCCATTTTGAAACCCAGGACACCATCGAGCTTGGACAACCTCTCAATGCCTCGCGTAACTACCATTCAGGCTTCATGAATCGTTTAGCCTCAGTCATCAACGGTGGCAAAGGGATTCCGGCGATGGCGTTCACGGATCAGTTACCTATCTCTATGCAGGGAACGGCAAGTGTTGGCAATACGTCTTTACGAAATTTATCTAAGCCTGGTGTTGATCCAAGGCAGACGGATATTATCCAAAAAATGTATGGCAAAACTGGACTCGCGCAGCAAGTTAGCGAAGGCTTTGCTGTACGCCAGGATATTGCGATGGAAATGCAAGACGAAATGAACGCTGCCAATCGGGATGCCATTACCGCAAAAGGATTTGCACTTGAGGCCAAACGTATCGCCAAAATGATGAGGGAAAAGTATAGCCTGGGTTTTATCGACGTTGGTGGTTGGGACACGCATGTCGATCAAGGCGGCGCAAAAGGTGCACTCGCAGGTAAGTTTGAAGAACTAGGTCGTGGACTCGCGGCTTATAAAGACGAAATGGGTGATGCGTGGCACGATACGACGGTCGTCGTGATCAGCGAATTTGGACGCACCTTCCGCGAAAATGGTAAGCGCGGCACAGACCATGGTCACGGCAGTGTATATTGGGTGCTGGGCGGCGGCATCAAAGGGGGGCAGATACTCGGCGAACAGACGCAAGTGAATGCCAGTCAACTTTTTCAAAATCGCGATTTTCCGGTACTCAACGAATACCGGGCAGTACTCGGTGGACTCTTTAGCCGGATCTATGGTTTGAATAGCCAGCAAATTAATACTGTATTTAGCGGCGTGAAAATTCGGGATCTTGGCATTATTTAAATATTAATATCGAATTTAATATTTTTAAATTCTAACCATGACTCAACGGTAAATCGATGTAGAAAACCGCACCATTTCCCTGATCACCGGTCAGGTTGTAATAATCGATTTCCCCTTGCATCTGTTGAATAATCACTCTGGAAATAGCCAATCCAAGCCCGGTTCCGCCTTTAGCGCGGGTATCTGATGAATCGGCTTGTGAGAATTTCTGGAAAATACGATCACGGAAACTCTCAGGTACGCCGCTGCCCTGATCAGTAACCGCAATCCTCACCATACTGTGTGGCAAAACACTCACCGACAAGGTCACTTCACCGCCTTGTGGTGAATATTTGCAGGCGTTTGAAATTAAATTCGCCATCACTTGCTGGAAACGTCCCTGATCAACTTGAACGGCAGTCAACTTCGCAATGTTCCCTTCATCAGCAACGCGCAACTGCACCGATAACTCTTGTGCCAATGCGTGGTTATTTTGGACGGCGGTAATTAACAGAAGATAGAGATTTAAATGCTCCATCATAAAATCCATTTTTCCAGCTTCAATTTTTTGAATATCAAGCAAATCATTGATCAGACGCGTCAGACTGACACTGTTTTTGTGTGCCATTGTCACCAGTGGCAATAGCGTCTCTGGTAAGCCCCCCATAGCGCCGCCGATCAGCAAACCCAAAGCGCCACGTATCGCAGTAAGTGGCGTCCGTAATTCATGACTTACGGTGGAAATAAATTCATTTTTCATCCGTTCTATTTTTCGCCGTTCCGAAATATCCCGGATAAAGACGATCAATTTACGTTTGCCACCTAAATAATATTCACTCATCGCCAACTCAGCAGGAAACAAGTCGCCTCCTTTCCGCATTCTCTCGGTTTCCAAACGCAATCGACCCGTCTTTAAAAATTCACGGCGGGTCATCGCCAAATCAAATAGATCAGGTTGACCCGGTGGTGAAAATAGGCGATTGTTGCGCCCGACGACTTCTGCTTCTGCATATCGATAAATCAATGACGCTGCGGGATTGACGGCCTCAACGACACCGGCTTCATCAATCATGACAATACCATCGACGGCATTTTGGAAAATAGCTTGCAGTCGATCTGATGACTCTTTCAAAGCACTCTGTTGTTCGGTCAGACTGTGTAAAAGTCCTGTTTGATTACGATTAATGATATCCGCTTCGCGTTTGAGTTCGGTCATCACGCGCATGTCACTCTCACGCAATAAAAATAATCGAATCAAGACACGAAATGCGGCGATCACCGCGGCAGTCGCCGCGATCGCGACGATCGCAATGGCGGTACTGATTTTCGTCCAGTCCGACAAATACAATTCTTCATCTACCGAAAAATTCAATATGAGTGGGTACTTATCAAGAGCTTGAATCGCTTCCATGCGCTTCGTTGTTTCTGTCTGCCCCGGAAGCGTAGTTTCACTAATAAATACGCCGGATTTTTTATGCAAATCAATCACTAAATGATGAGCGCTACCAGTCAGATTAGTGCGCCCGATTTGCGTATAATCTTCTGGCCATTGAGCCAAATAAGTAAAATCTTCTCGCATCAAACTGATGGCAGCATGGCCGTCAGCACTTAATTTTTTATAAAAATTCGAGTAAAAATCGGGCGAAATTCCCAAAATTACTACGCCAATAAATTCGCCATCACTACCGGTTAATCGGTGACTCAAAAAAAACAGCCAATGTCCGGTCGTCTTGCTACGAACAGGATTGCTCAGATAATTTTCTTGTGTCACATTATTCCGTTGCACCTGAAAATAATCACGCTCACTCAAATTATAGGTAGGTGCAGGAAATTCTCTCGAGGTGCTGATCACATTGCCATCAACATCAAGAACTGAAATCACCTCTATCGCTGGGAATAAGGCGATCTTTTCTTTCAAAAATTGATGAAAATCATTGGTCCCAAGTTGCTTCGATAAGTATTCAGCACTGACACTCCATCGATCCTCAATACGATCCGCAATGTTACCCAACGTGGTATACGCAAAATCCATTTGCTGGCTGGTATTCTCAGCGAGCACGATACTAAATGTTTCAGTCTGTTTTTCCCATTTGTTGATTTCTTGTATGCGCAGCGTCCAGACGAAAGCACCCGCCGCCAACAAAATAGCAACAACCAGACATACGACAAGTGCTTTGGCGATGCGACTAGCATGCAATGCTGCTAATCTCATAACTAGAATCTATATCTATCTAAGGTCTGTGAAATACGCCACATACTTTTCCTAAAAACAGTCATTTCGTTTGTATAAATTGTTAATTGTAAGAAATACTAGTATCTTTGTAATCAAATCAGGTGTCAGACTGTAAATAAATAGTGCTCAGAAAAACACCGTGAAGAAGACTATGGATTGAGATTCTATCCGGCTGCCTGATCGATATCATCAAGGACTCGGTTTGGCTTTAATTTATTTATCTCTTTCAGATAAGAAAGTACCATGATCAGGCGTCTTTTTTTATTTCTTTTAAGCATTTTTACATTACTGATCCTAATATTAATCGGGAACACGTATCTTCATCAATCACAGCAAATCAAAGTCACGCCAACTGCACCCTTAATTATCGACGAAATCGCGGCTGCGCGCAGGCTGGCTGATTCACTGCGATTCACCACAATATCAAGCCAGACGGACTTGAGCTCGAATGCGAGTCAGTTTGAACAATTACATGCATTTATAGATCAATCCTTTCCACACATTCATACCAAGTTACTGCGTGAAACTATTGGTGCCAGCAGTCTTTTGTACAAATGGGAGGGTAGTGACCCATCGGCAAAACCAATTCTGTTGATGGCACACCAAGACGTTGTACCAATTGCACCGGGCACGGAGCAACTGTGGCAAGAGGCGCCTTTTGGTGGCGTAGTCAAAGATGGTTTCATATGGGGACGCGGCGCCTGGGACGATAAGGGTAATTTATTTTCCATCATGGAAGCGGTTGAAAATCTATTGGCATCTGGCTATCAACCGAAACAGACAATTTATCTGGCGTTTGGTCATGATGAAGAAGTGGGCGGTTTGCATGGTGCAAAAGAAATTGCGAATCTGCTCGAGTCACGCCACATCGAGTTTGATTTCATTCTCGATGAAGGAATGCTAGTGACCGAAGGGATTCTAAAAGGATTAGATTCGTCTGCTGCTTTAATCGGCGTCGCAGAAAAAGGCTATGCCAGCGTTCACTTAAGTCTGGATGCGGTACCGGGCCATTCTTCGATGCCACCGCAACAGACCGCTATCGGCATGATGAGTGTGGCGCTAAGCAAGCTGGAACAAAATCAACTACCCGGGAAAATACGCGGCGTCGCACTCGATATGTTTAATACGATTGCCCCTGAAATGCACGGTATCAATTGCGTGATGTTGTCGAATTTATGGCTTTTCAGTCCATTGTTGCAGCATGAATTGGAAAAAAGTGGCAGCACCAATGCCATGCTGCGTACAACCACGGCCTTAACCATGGTGCATGCTGGCAATAAAGATAATGTTCTGCCAGGGAACATACAAGCGACCGTGAATTTCCGCACGCTACCCGGCGACACGCAGGCAAGTGTCATTGAACACGTGAAAAATACGGTTGCCAACGCCAATATTCATATTCAAAACATGGTGGGTAACTCTGAGCCATCACGCGTTTCCCCTACCACTAGCAACGCTTATCAAACGCTCAATCGCACGATCCGTGAAACTTTTGCCAATACTATTGTGGCACCAGGCTTAATGCTGGGTGCCACCGATTCACGCTACTTTGAAAAATTGAGTAACAATATTTTTAAATTTTCGCCCGTGCGGGCAGGTAATGATGATCTGCCCCGGTTTCATGGGACGAATGAGCGCATTTCGGTAAAGAACTATGCAGAAATGATACGGTTTTATCATCAACTCATTTTAAACAGCAGCAAACCATCCAATGAAAAGGAGAAAGCCAAATGAAAAAGCACGTATTAACAACGAGCCTGGTAGTAAGTTTGATGCTGAGCAGCACGTCTGGTTGGGCTGCCATCACTTCGTGTGACGACATCAGCGATAAAATCAAGACCAAGCTTGCGCACAAAGAGGTGAAGGATTACGCGCTCGAAGTCGTTTCCAAAGACACAGAAACGTCTCTGCGCGTCGTTGGGGTCTGCGAGGGGGGTAAGAAAAAAATTATTTACAAGAAAATCAAAGCTAAGAAAACTGAAAAGACAGACAAGTCCGAAAACCCTGAAGAACCCAAAAAAGTAGAAAAAAGCGACAAGTCTGAAAAATAAGCAATTAAGCAACTAAGCAATCAAGCAATCAAGCAATCAAGCAATCAAGCAATTTTTGCCACTGAGATCTATAATTTTCTACTGCAATAGTAGGCCGCGCCGGGATAGCTGAGTAACAACGATGCTTGTTCCGGACGCAGGTCTTGATCTTCAAGAAACGCCAACTTATTCCAGAACGACAAGCTATCCTGAACCGATACCAGGCAAACATACTGTAACTGCCTGCTCATCGCATCTGTAATAGCGTGTTGTACGAAGGCCGCAGCAATGCCTTGTCCTGCCATGCGCGGTGCCACCGCCAAATCGTGAATGTAAAGAGCATCCGCCGCTGGCGGAAGCTCAAAATCGGACCCTAATTCAGAAATTTTCCCACGCTGCGACGGATATGCGACCAGATAAGCACCAATCCCATCTTTATTTTCAGCAACCCAAGCTGTCATGGGTGAGGTGTGCAAGCGCGAACGCAGGACGTCCATACTTTCCACCATGGTTTCTGCATAAGCCAGCTCTTGAACAGCATGCACCGCAGCGAGATCAGCTTCACGCATGAGCCGCAAATGAAATGTCATAAAAATTATTTCTTGGATTTAGCCGACGCTGACGATGAAGCCGAAGCTGAAGCCGATTCAGATTCAGAAGCGCTGGCTTCTTCAGATGTTGCTTCGCTATGCGGAGGCAATTCTGGTTTGACGACGTCAATTTTATTTTCACGCATGTAATCGTTCATTTCTTTCCAGCCAGCAAAAATTGCTGCTCTGGATGCGTCGGGATTCAAAGAATAACAGTCTTCAATCGCACGTCCCGCATGGCGACACGCACTACCTGTGGCGCGCGCATCGACTTCTTTTTGCGCTGCTTCTTTGGCCGGATCCGCAATACCCAGACGATCACAAGCGCTCAGCAATAACAGAGAAAATAAAGCAATTGCAGCAGAATAACGTGGCAACATCATAGCACCGGTTTAATATGAGAAAAAATGCACTACGCTGAGGGAAATTGCCCCTGCGACAGCATCCCTTAATGAATACCTGAGTACCGGAATACCTGAGTACGCATTAGTACTTTAACAAAACAATCCCGTAAGACATGGTAACGACGACCGCACAACTTAGTACAATTTGGGACTACCACGAGCCATAACATTGTTGAGACGGTTTTGCGTCAGTCCTACTTATGATACCTTAGTGTAGACGAGTATTGATAACATTGAATCAATAGTAAATGGCAGGAAAGTAGCGCTGTTCGTTGGACTAGCACGCGCAGCACTGCGGATTGTCTTACTCAGATAACGTCAATAACATCATTAAAATAACGCCACCACGCACGAGACATATGCTGACAAAAAAGAACCTGCTGACAATTTTCCTGCCATTCTCCTTACTGTTTATGTCGGCATGCAGTCAGCAATTTAACTGGCGTGAAGTACGTAACAACGAGGCGCCCTTCACCATACTCATGCCAGCCAAGGCAGAAAGTCTATCTAAAAAGATACAACTCGCTGATACCTCGTTGGACATGATCATGACGGCAACTGAGGTCGATGGACTCAGTTTTGCGGTTGGCAGTGCAAAGCTTGCGGATGCCAGCAAAGCTACCGACATTCTGGCGGCGATGCAAAATGGCATGATACGCAACATTCATGGCGAAATTTTGGAACCCGCTGAAACGGCGAACGGTGTGATGAAAGTACAAGGTCATGTGGGTAGTGGCGACATCAGCATGGCAGCAAGGTTTGTGACGCGTGGTAATTGGGTATATCAAATTATCATTGTCGGCCCGCAAAAAAAAATGACGCCTGACATCATCGATACCTTCATGAATTCCTTCATCGCAAACTGAAACACCATGGGTATTCATTTAGGATTATGATTGGTACTATGTATGCCATCGCACCGAATACAACGCATTTGTGCCCTTTGGCATCGTAGCAAATCGAAACACGACAACTCCATTATTAATTCAAGGAAATATAGTTATGTTGATCACGTTTAAATCTAAAGCGGCGACTGAAGTCACAATGTATAAAGAACACGCGCGCCGCATTCTGGAATTATTAGAAAAAGATGTAGAACGCGGCATCATTACCCCAGCGGAGTTACCACAGGCGATCGAAAAAATTGAAGCAGCTGTTGCCGATAGCAAAGCGCACCCGATTTCTGATGAAGTAAGCCGCGATATCAGTGCCCATCACAATGAAAATGGTGACGATAACGAGCATGAAAAACCAGAGCACGTCAGCTTTGCAACACGTGTTTTCCCTGTGCTTGAAATGTTGCATGCAGCAAATAAAATGCAAAGAGAAGTTATGTGGGGCGTGTAACCCATGACCGGGCATATTGAAAATACGCTTGAATTTGAACTGTGCGCAGATGATGAAACGACGATCTCTGTGCGTGATTGGCCGCTGACAGCAAACAATCAAGCAACAAATCCAACGCCAGTTCAAGGCGTGCTCATCATGCATGGTCTTGGTGAACATTGTGGAAGATATGCCCACGTTGCACGTTTTTTTAATGCCCTCGGTTTTGTTGTACGAACCTATGACCACCGGGGTCATGGTCAATCTGGCGGCAAATCCGGTGACGTCCCTGATAACGATGCCATGCTGCGGGATGCCGAATTAGTGCTCAATGATTTTCGGCGTCAATTGGACGGGCCACCCATTTTATTTGGGCATAGCATGGGCGGTTTATTCGCTGCACGCTTTACCGTGGGTGCTTTAGCGCCAATTCGCGCCTTGATACTGTCTTCACCGGCACTTGCCATCTATATGTCGGATGTCCAACGCGGCTTCCTGCGCTTCGCGACAGCGATGTTTCCGGGATTTGCCATTCCAAATGGCCTGAAAACACACTTTCTGTCACACGATGCAGAGGTCGTTCGTGCGTATAAAAATGACAATCTGGTGCATGCAAAAATCAGCGCCCGATTGCTTAATAGTATGCTGGCAGCGATGGATTTCAGTATGCAGCATGCCACCGATCTTAAAATTCCCGTGCTGCTCCTGGTCGCAGAAGATGACCATCTGGTCAATCCTGAAGGTAGCAAGCGCTTTTTAAACTTATGCCCGGCGCAATTGATCACAGCGCATTTTTATCCTGACTTTTATCACGAGATTTTCAATGAACTCGACGCGATCAAAGTCTTTGATGATGTACGCACCTGGATTGACGTGCAGCATTTATCACCGACAGAATCGGCATAAAAAACTATCGCCTGCCCCCAATATTTTACAAAAAATATATTTTTAAGTTGCCGATCATAATCAAAATTATCTGACAGCAACGTTGTACAAGAGGATGAATTAGCAGTACTGGCATATTGGCTGTTACACTAGCAAACGGTTTCAGGGCTTTCGTCTTCATTGAAATGCCAACTGGTATACCTTGCCGGCAGCGCATTGTTCGCGTTCGGCATTACATTAGTAACAATAAAATACTCCTATGCAAGAACGTCCAAGAAAAATCCTCGGTAAACCTGTCAATAAACCAGTCAACAAAACCGTCACGGCACATTCAGTCGCTGTACCAGAACATCAAGCAATTGAACTCAAGCCTGATTCACTCGCCTTCAGTCTGGTTGGCGCTGCGCAAGCGGTCGCCTTTGTCTTAGAGGGGACGGCCTTACCGCAGGCATTGCTTAAAGTCTTCGCGCAAACCAACGCCCTGCCACAAGCTCGTGGCGCGATTCAGGATATTTCTTATCGAACAATGCGCCAGGTAGGACGTGTCGATGCTCTGCTCAAAGCAATGACCAACAAAACGCCAGAACCAGCCATGTTATATGGATTGCTCTGTTGCGCCCTGACTTTATTGGTCAATAACGAGGGTGAAAATGCCCCATACGAAGATTTTGTCGTTGTAGATCAAGCAGTTACTGCTGCGACTTCCAACCCGCACATGGTGTTTGCAAAGGGGATGGTGAATGCAGTTTTGCGTCGTTTCTTGCGTGAAAAAGATGAATTATTAAAATTAGTCATGAAACAACCGGCAGCGGCATGGAATTATCCGCAATGGTGGGTCGATCAGACCAAAGCCGCTTATCCACAAGACTGGCAGGCGATTTTAACGACGGGCAATCATGCTCCACCGCTCACGTTGCGTGTCAATCGTCGTGCGACCAGCACAGAAACATATTTGGAATTGTTAGCCAGTCAACAAATCGCTGCGTCGCAAATTGGTCCGTATGCTGTGCGCTTAGAAAAACCAATTCCAGTCGCGCAAATTCCAGGATTCGAAGCAGGCATGGTATCGGTACAAGATGCAGCGGCACAGCGTGCGGCCCCCTTACTCGACGTTCATGCGGGCATGCGCGTACTGGATGCCTGCGCGGCGCCAGGTGGGAAGACTTGTCATCTGCTAGAACTCGCTGACCTGGATTTACTGGCACTGGAAATAGATACAGCACGTATTCAAAGAATCACCGAAAATCTGCAGCGTCTTCAATTGACGGCAGACATCCGGCAAGGTGACGCGACTCGTTCGGGTTGGTGGGACAATAAGCCTTTTGATCGCATTCTGGCGGATGTACCCTGTACGGCGTCGGGTGTAGTGCGCCGACATCCTGACAGCCGATGGTTACGACGCAAGACCGACACAGCCCAACTAGCCGCTTTGTCCTCACGTATACTCGACAATCTGTGGCGCATGTTGGCGCCAGGTGGCAAGATGTTGATGGTGACGTGCTCGATCTGGCCACAAGAATCAGAGAAACAAGCCCAGGCATTTGTTGAAAAACATGGGGCAGTACGGCTGGATGCGCCAGGGCAATTATTGCCCACGATGGCGAATTCGTCCGATGCACACAACGAACATGACGGTTTGTTCTACGCCTTGTTCCAAAAACCCGAGCAAAGCTAACTAAATCGAGAGCTTCACGTTATCATTGAGCCTTACGTAAAGTAGTCTGTCGCGCTATGTTCCGCTAACGCTTGCGCCGACAGAACCATTCTGCGTAAGTCCTGTCAATATGACTCCCGATTTTACTTTTTTTTATTGCATGCTCTTTCGACTGACCGCACCGCTACGCCACTATTTGCTGACATTTATGTTGGCATTAATGGCTGTATTCGTCGTGCCCGCGGTGCAAGCGACAGAAGCCGAAGTGACCTCCGCTAAGCTTGAAGCCACTGATGAAGGATATCGGATCTCCGCCAGCTTTTCTTTTGAACTCAGTCGCGGACTCGTCGATGCGATCGCCAAAGAAATTCCCTTATCATTTACGACCGAAGTCGAATTGACTCGTCCGCGCTGGTATTGGTTTGATGAAAAAACCATACGCTCGATCCAGACAGTCAAGATTGCCTACAATCCATGGACCAGAAATTACACTGGCACTATTAACAACGGTTTGCAGCAAAATTTCCCGACGCTGGAAGATGCATTGGCGCTAGTGCTGCGACCACGACGCTGGATAGTGGCCGAAAAAGGAAGTCTGACGCCGGGTGCCATCTATAACGTCGGGGTGAAACTCAAACTGGATTTGAGTTATTTGCCGAAGACTTTCCTTATCACCTCACTCAATGACAGTGACTGGCGCTTCTCCTCTGACTGGAAACGCTTTACTTTCAAGGCCGAAGACAAGTGACGAAATTATTGCGGTATGCCTTAATTATCGGCGGTGCTCTGATGAGTATCCTGCTATTTTTACTCACCACCGCAGCGGATAACTCAACCCGATTTGAGCACTATTATGGCTGGCTGCTAGGTGCGAATGCGCTCGTCGCATTGGCATTACTAATCTTAATTGCCACGCTGTTACTACGCCTGTTCAGCCGCTTCCGTAGTCGCGAATTTGGCTCCAGATTGATGACACGGCTGGTGTTGTTGTTTGCCCTCGTCGGCATATTGCCAGGCAGTGTGATCTATATGGTTTCGGTGACTTTCGTCTCAAAGTCGATCGAATCCTGGTTTGACGTGAAGGTGGAATCCGCGCTTGATTCCGGCAAAAATCTCGGCCTTAGCGCACTCGATTTTTTGCTGGCAGACTTGAAAACCAAAGCGCGAGACATGGCAGGTGAATTAACTTCCCCGTCCAGTTCTTCCGCCTTAGTGTTGTCGCGCTTACGCGAGCGGGCGGGGGTCCAAGAAGCCTGCATCGTCAATAGCAAAGGACGCTTGATTGCCGCCGCAAATCAAAATTTTGATCGCTTAGTGCCAGAACTGCCAACACCCGAAATGCTGCGTGCCGCACGTAGCTCGCGTATTTATGCCGCCACCGACGAGAAAATCATTGATTCAGAACCGGATAATCCAGCGAACAATGCTGCGACCAATGGCGCCAAACGTCCGGTACTGGCACAGGAACCAAAGAAAATTTTACGCTCACGCGTCGTCATTCAACTTGAAGGCGGTGACAGCGGATTGTCATTGCAGCATGAAACCTATTATTTACAATTAATACAACCCGTCCCGGCGAGCATAGCAATGCACGCCGAAGCATTACGGAATGCGTCAAGCGAATATCAAGTGCGGTCTTTAGCGCGCGGCAGCTTGAAGACGATGTATATTTTTACATTAACACTGACTTTATTGCTTGCTATTTTTGCCGCAATTACCAGTGCGTTTCTTATATCGGGACAACTTGCCCGCCCCTTACTTTTGCTTGCTGAGGGCACCAAGGCGGTGACCGAAGGGAATTTCTCACCGCGCCCTATCGTTGCCAGCAACGATGAGCTTGGCAGTCTGACCCAGTCATTTAACACCATGACGCGTCAGTTGTTTGACGCACGGGCGGCGGTAGAAAAAAATCGAAATGAACTTGAAAATGCCAAAGCCTACCTCGAATCCGTTCTGGCCAATATGTCGGCCGGCGTGATGGTATTGGATCAGGCAGGACATCTGGTGACATGCAACGAATCGGTCGAACGGATATTACAACGTCCTTTAGAGGCAGAAATTGGTAAATCGCTTAATACTATTTCTGGCATGAGTGAATTTGCAGCCGAGATCGATAAAGCATTTTCCGAACAACATGCTCAATCCGCTGCTGGTGGTAAAGACGGCCATGAGCAGCACTGGCAGCAGCAAATTGAAGTGCCACGGCCCGATGCCGTCCATCATCAGCCCCCCGCCGCTGACGCCATGCCGAATGATGAAAAACCCAGCATTACTTTATTGGCACGCGGCTCGCATTTACCTGTTGGCTCAGGCAATGGTTATGTGATTGTGTTCGACGATATCAGCAACATTATTTCAGCCCAGCGCTCGATCGCGTGGGGTGAGGTGGCGCGTCGTTTGGCGCATGAGATCAAAAATCCGCTGACGCCGATACAATTATCGGCAGAACGTTTACAAATGAAGTTGCAAGATAAACTCAATGAAACAGACGTCGCCATCTTGAATAAAAGTACCACCACAATCGTTAATCAGGTGGCATCCATGAAGCGCATGGTAGATGATTTCCGCGATTATGCAAAAACGCCGCCAGCAGTCTTAGCGCAACTGGATTTGGGTGAATTGATCGACGAAGTTTTACATTTATATCTGGCTGGGGACGACCGCGACATTATTCGCCTGAGTATGGCGCCGGATCTGCCTAAAATCATGGGCGACGCCACACAATTGCGTCAGGTGATCCATAATTTGCTGCAAAATGCGCAGGATGCCGTGGCGGACAACCCGCAAAGCGAGATTCCACCGCGTATTGATGTCATCACCGAAGTGGTTCGTTACAACACCAAAGGCAATGATGTTCATTCTGCTGTGAGGCTCTCAATTATCGATAACGGTCCGGGTTTTTCTAAAAAAATTCTGGCGCGTGCCTTCGAACCCTATGCCACTTCGAAGCCGCGTGGTACCGGATTGGGGCTGGCAATGGTGAAAAAAATTATCGATGAACATGGCGGTAGAATCGATATTCAAAATCGTACTGATACAAACGGTGCAAAAGTAGCGATTTTGCTGTTAAAGTTAGCACCGGAATTAAAAGAAGTTTGAGTATCCAGGTAGGCAGGTAATCACCTGACATCTTCGTAGAAAAGATGCGGGTATAAAAAGTAAAAATCATAGGGGCGGTAATAGGGTAATTTTATGGCAAATATTCTGGTCGTAGATGATGAAATGGGAATCCGGGAGTTACTTTCGGAAATTCTGGGAGATGAAGGACATGTGGTGCAGCTTGCTGAAAATGCACAACAAGCTCGCCTGGCACGTCAGGAAGCAAAACCAGATCTGGTTTTATTGGATATCTGGATGCCAGATACAGACGGCGTGACGTTGCTCAAAGAATGGCAGCGTGATGGGCTATTAACCATGCCGGTAATTATGATGTCGGGTCATGCGACGATCGATACCGCTGTTGAAGCGACACGTATTGGTGCGCTCAATTTCCTTGAAAAGCCAATTGCTTTACAGAAATTATTAAAAGCGGTACAGCAAGGTTTGACCCGAACACCAGAAGCGACGCGGCCTGCTGTGCCACCTTTGCGTGTGATCAGCGGCGATCACAATAGCAGTCAACATACAGCGCACAGTCTGCAAACAAGCAACTCTGGATATGAAACTCGATCCTTTAGTGTAACGCCAAACAATACAGTGGCGCCGGTGAATCAATTTGCCAGTCTCTCATTTGATTTGCCTTTACGTGAAGCCAGAGATGCATTCGAACGTATTTATTTCGAATATCACTTAAATCGTGAAAGTGGCAGTATGACGCGGGTCGCAGAAAAAACCGGTCTCGAACGTACCCATCTGTATCGTAAGTTGAAACAACTGGGTGTTGAGTCGGTTAAGTACGCCAAACGCGGCGAATAATACTCTGCGCTGGCATCAATGTCTGATCGCATACCGCTGACCATTGTCAGCGGTGCTGATTATGCCTTAAGGGAAGCCACAATTGCTGAAGCAAGTGCGGCCTTTCTGAGTGCGCATTCACAAGATGCCAAAATCGCGGCAATCCTCGAAGGCCTGCCTGCCGGCAATTTGTTGTTACAAGCCAGTACCCAACTCAACGTCCAACGTATCGCACCAGGTTGTTTTTGTTGCATTGGTAATTTAACAATGCGCGTAACGTTAAATCGACTTCTGCGACAAAAAATACAACACCTTTACCTTAGTGTTGCCAGTACGGAACATCTTCAAAATATCCGCCAGACTTTGCAACAAGCACCATATGATCAGTTGTTACTAGAAGATTCCTTGATTTGCTTGTAGACTAAAGACTGACGGTGCTTCTGCCGTTACTAGCACTAGCGCATCAAATAGTCTTCTGTCAGATAAAAGTTGTCGATCACGCATTAGCCTCAAACCTTACACCTCACTTGAAATCCGCTGCCGTTAGCACCATGTCCGGTTACACCGAGGAAGTTTTTCCTCCTACCAGAAAGGATGCAAAAAATGAATCTCATCTACAACAGCGAAAACTACAGCGTCGTCGAATATGGTGCTGACGCCGACCACGAAGCTTTGCGCTTTGGCGGTTATGAAATTACCGATAAAGCAATACATCGTGAATGGTTCATCGCAGGTTCCAGAGCCATCGACTTCCGCAATGACGTTACGCAATTGATCGCCAGTGAACCAAGCGTGGAAGAAATTGACGAATTTCTGGGGCAATATGATGCCTGCATGGGCCAGCCAGTCTATTTTCATTAACATTGTCTACGTTTGATTTGTCGGCAATCGGGGACACGCGTTGCGGTCATCCTTCACGGCGGCTGATACTGCTAAACAAATAAGCAGCATCAGCCTCCGCGTATGGCATCTGCATAGCAAACTGCTATCTTGGGATCATTACCCCCTATCACTGCCCCAGGTATGAATACAAGCACGAATTGGCTGGAAAGTTTACGCCACCTGACGCCTGCCGATAAGGCGGTGCTGATTACGGTCACTGCGGTTAAAGGTTCCACGCCACGCGGCGCAGGGACCCGTATGCTGGTCACCGCCAGCAATCAATACGATACCATCGGCGGCGGTCATCTCGAATGGAAAGCCATCGCCAGTGCGCGTCTTTGGCTGGCAGAAGCTGCGCCAGACTTTTCACCACGCGATATTGATTTGTCACTGGGACCAAGCTTGGGTCAATGTTGTGGCGGCGCCCTCAGTCTACGTCTCGAACGCGTCGATTGCTGGAGTTATGGCGACTTACAATGCAAACTCCACACGTTTAAAGAAGAGCAAGCAGGTCTGCCCCATTTATATCTGTTCGGTGCTGGCCATGTTGGCACGGCACTTGTTCATATTCTGCAACAGACCCCTTGTCGCATCACATGGATCGATGAGCGTGATCATTTATTTCCTGACGCCTTGCCTGCGAATGTTGTGACCGAAGCCACCGATACGCCAGAAGCCGTCATTTCGGCGGCTGAAGAAGGTGCATATTTTTTAGTCATGACGCATCATCATGGTCTCGATTTAATTCTCAGCGAACACATTTTGCGCAAGCCGCAGGTAGCCTGGTTTGGCCTGATTGGCTCCAAAACCAAACGTGCGCGATTCGAAAACCGCTTACAAGAGCGCGGTATTGCAAAAATCCAATTGCAAGACATGGTGTGTCCGGTTGGTATTGCCGGCATCACTGGCAAAGAACCGGGCGTCATCGCCGTCGCCATTGCCGCACAATTATTGCAACTCTGGGCGAAGCCCCCTACACTCTCGGCCATCACCCCGCTAACAAGAATAAGTGACATCAATCTATGAGTACCTCCTCTTTACATGATTTTATCCGCCATCTGCCTAAAGCCGAATTGCATTTACATATCGAAGGTTCACTCGAACCCGAAATGATGTTTGCGCTCGCTAAAAAAAATCAGGTCAACCTGCCCTACGCCAATGTCGAAGAAGTACGGGCAGCATATGACTTTGAAGATCTGCAATCATTTCTCGATTTGTATTATGCAGGCGCCGCCGTACTGCAAACCGAGCAAGATTTTTTCGACCTTACTGACGCGTATATTCAACGTGCTTTAGCAGATCAAGTACGACATGTGGAGTTATTTTTTGACCCACAAACCCATACGGCACGTGGCATTGCCATTGAGACCGTCTTTTCTGGTATCGCCCGAGCCTTACGTGAGGCCAAAGCAAAACATGGTTTTTCCGGCAGCATGATTTTGTGTTTCTTACGCCATTTAAATGAAGAAGAGGCGATTGCAACATTGGAAGCCGCCTTGCCTTTGCGTGACGAGTACGCGGACGTCTGGATAGGCGTTGGCCTGGATTCAGCAGAGGTCGGCAATCCACCGGAAAAATTTACCCACGTATTTACCTTAGCACAAACGATGGGTTTTCATCTGGTTGCGCATGCGGGTGAAGAAGGGCCACCAGCCTATATCCACAGCGCGCTGGATGTCTTGCAAGTCGAACGAATTGATCACGGTGTCCGGGCGGAGGAAGATGCGGCCTTAATACAGCGCTTACAACAAAGCCGTATGCCGCTCACTGTATGCCCGCTATCCAATCTGAAATTATGCGTGGTTAAAGATTTACGTGACCACAATCTGGCGCGTATGTTACGTGACGGTCTGTGCGTCACTATCAACTCCGATGATCCGGCCTATTTTGGTGGCTACATGAATACAAATTTCATTGCCACGGCGGATGCGCTTGATTTGAGTAAAACGGAATTGGTTCAACTGGCACGGAATAGTTTTGAGGCGGCATTCGTGTCTGAAGAACAAAAACAAGTCTGGCTGGATGAACTTGACGCGTATCTGAAAAGCGCCTGATTTTTTCAAATTAAGCGACCAAGGTGGGAGTATCTATAAAAATCAGCCTCATTATGATGATGAAATAAAGGCTATAAAATTTTACTCCCCCCTGGTATTTAACAGATATGACGTTCTTGAAATCCTTGATTGTGCCAAATAGATAATTCAGGTTCGTTTCTGCAGTGGCGTTCATATGGCGACATATCGTGAATTTCTGGACAACTTTGGAGTAAGAAGTCACTTAGCCAAAGCTGACTTAACAAAATTCAACTTCTGTCACCTCTCCTGCTGACGATCAAAGCTGTTATGCTTTTCTAAAGCATCCGCTCGCATTCCAATCTTATGTAAATCGCTCGCCAAGAAAGGGCAACCGTGGCCACCCCCTTCCATCAACTTTTTCAGCGTTTGTTTGGCAGTGGGCGAGGTAAAAATGCCAAAAATACGCCAGATGGTGCATCGCAGGCCAGATCTTCAGCGACCGATAGCTCATCAGAAGTCATTCCGCCCATCCAGCCGTCGTCAACCAATACCAACAAGGACACGATCAATCTGCCGGGTGGCAACTTGCCTGATATTATCCCTAGCCGTATCACAGGGTCAGCGACAAAATATGCGGTCTGGCAACCGGCGATTCCGATTGATACGTTGTTTTTCGATTGGATCATGGGATCCCCTGGCGAAAGCAGCGTTGCAGAACTTGAACATAAAGTGCTGCAAGCCTTATATGGTTTGCTTGCAGCCGACCTCAATGAAGCCGTTGTCGTTCCGCGTATGCCAAGCATCATTCCGCAATTGTTGGCAAGTTTGCGTAACAAATCGGTCAATGTTCAAGAACTTACTCGTCTGATTGTCAAAGATGTGGTGTTAGTTGGTGAAGTCATCAATGCCGTCAATAGCGCGGTGTACAACCCTGCTGATCGCATCAGCAGCCTCGATAAAGCTGTATTGATGCTCGGTGAGGATGGTCTACGTTTTGTCATTGCGAAAGTCGCGTTCCGTCCGATCATCAATCTCAGTACTGGCCCTTATACACGTCGAGCTGCGCCCCATATATGGCTGCAATCCGAAAAGTGTGCGCTGGCCTGTCATACGCTGAGTGAGACGGGCGACCATGCATTCCAGGCCTTTTTGACTGGATTGATGAAGAACGTCGGTCTGATCATTGCTTTTCGTATTCTCGATCAAGAATGTGAGCAAGCCAAATTTAGATATTCCGCCAGTTTTCAATATGCAATGAACGCCGTCGCTGCTACTTTGTCCTATCGTATTGCCCAACGCTGGGAGTTCCCACCTGAGGTTGTAAAAGCCTTGCAACAACAAGCGGGTGGAAAAAAAACGGAATGGAGTGCGTTAGGTCAGCTCTTGCATGATGCAGATCTGATTAGCAAAATGCGGGTACTGGTTAATCAAGCGCAACTCAGCCGCAACGATCAGCAACTCAAAGCTGGACTCAGCCCAAAAATGGCAGAGTGCTTTGATCACCTCAACACCTTACACGCCTATGAACTTCGCAATGTGACGACTAGTCGTTGATTTTTGAGTGAAGAATGGCGGGTTGCATCCGCCCGGTTAAAGATCCCTAGCCTTGGAAGTATCACTTTTGACTTTCACCGATTTCGATAAATAGGACATAAAAATCCTGGCAACAAGGAAAATTCACTTCAATGCGTTACATGGCCCTGTAAATTGATAAAATGCACGGCACGTGTTTGTATTCCGCTTCAAAGAGTCATGTCATTGTCGCACCTTCACCACCCTCATCACCCTCATCTCATTTAGGATTTCTATGCACATCGCTCCGCTTGGTACATTGACAGAAGACACCGAAAACGATTGGCTGATCAGCACCCCGATCGCTATCGCGGCGCTTGATGATCACCAATGTGAGTTTTTATTGGAAGGTTACGCTGATGATCCGCGACCTCAGGAATTTAGCGATGCAATCAGCCATTTTTTAGCACTCGATAAATCGGTATTGCATGCAGTAGAAGATGACATTTTTTCGTATTATCAAGACTGCGCACAATTTGCCAAAAGCGAAGGGGAAGAGGTCATTACGATTGCTGCCGCGAATGAAGTCTGGCAGCATATACAGTTTGGTGATGAGGTGCTGGTATGTCGCCGTCAAACTGGCGATCAAGGCGTCTATGTGTTACTGGAGTGCGATTGCGACTGGAATGAAATCGAAGGTCTGCAAATCGTCTTCAAAAATGGTCAGGTGATTAATAAGCTCGGTCCGTTTGATGATTTTTTAAGTAATGCCGATGTCTATGGCGTGCCAGAACTAGAAAAAGTGATCTATCAAAGTCGCGGCTAATAGTACGCTTCAATCTGTCATTCATCCGATTTTAAAATGAGAATGGCGCTATTTCAGCCCCATTCTCACTCTCCACGCTTGATGAAAAGTTTGCGTTAAATTAATGCGCAGCTTCCGCTAAATCATGCGCGAGTTGATTGTGACGTTCCAGCACATTGCCCAGATCGATGGTGGTGAATTGTCCGTCCTTGACGACGACGCGACCGTTTATGACGCTGTATGACACGTCGGCGGGCGTACAAAACACCAGCGCAGCAACCGGATCATGCCAACTTCCTGCAAAGCCTAATTTGTTCAGATCAAACAAAACCAGATCGGCTGACATACCTGGTTTCAGTGCGCCGATATCATCGCGGTTCAATACTTTAGCGCCACCCAACGTCGCAATTTCTAATGCCTGCCGTGCTGTCATCGCATCTGGACCAAAGCCAACTCGCTGCAACAACATCGCCTGCCGGACTTCACCGAGCATATGCGCACCGTCGTTCGACGCAGAACCGTCCACACCCAAGCCAACGGACACACCCGCATCAAGCATCTTACGAATCGGTGCAATGCCAGATGCCAGTCGCATATTGGAGCAAGGGCAATGCGCGACACCCGTGCCAGTGCGGGCGAAAAGATAAATACCATCTTCATCCAGTTGTACACAATGCGCGTGCCAGGCATCCGGACCAACCCAACCGCAATCCTCAGCGTATTGTGCCGGTGTCATATTAAATTTTTCACGACTATACGCAATATCGTTGGCGTTTTCAGCGAGATGCGTATGTAATGACACGCCGTAGTGACGTGCCAAAACTGCCGATTCTTTCATCAAATCACGAGATACCGAAAAAGGTGAGCATGGTGCAACCACAATACGTTGCATCGCATGACGACCGGCATCATGATAGGTTTCGATCAGTCGCTGCGTATCACTCAAGATGGCTTGTTCGTTTTCAACCACACTATCCGGTGGCAGACCGCCACTAGAACGTCCTACACTCATTGAGCCACGCGCCGCATGAAAGCGCATGCCTATCTGTTGAGCAGACTCAATGCTATGGTCTAACTTGCAACCATTTGGGTAAATATACAAATGGTCGCTGCTGGTGGTGCACCCGGACATGATCAATTCTGCCATCGCCGTCAACGTTGAGACCTGCACCATCTCCGGTGTCAGATTTGCCCACACCGGATAAAGATTGGTGAGCCAGTTAAAGAGCTCTCCATTTTGCGCCGCCGGTAAAACACGGGTCAAACTTTGGTACATATGATGGTGCGTATTGATTAAGCCGGGAATCACCACATGATCACGAGCATCAATGATTTCATCTGCATCTTGTGGCAAGTCGACGCTGGCACCCACATGTTCTATCAGGTTATCGCGAATAAAGACGGCACCGTCAGCGATCTCGCGGCGCGCATCATCCATTGTAACGACGACACGCGCATTTTTAATGAGTAAGGTTTTCGACATGATATTACTTTTAATGATCAGAACTTTGCGCCGAGGCTAATGCATTAGCGTGTATGTCCTGTTGATTTCCTTGGCCATTAAAAAACAGATTCAACAAAACTGCCATCGCTGACGCCAGCAAAATACCGCTATGCAGAATTGTCGATAAATAGGCCGGCATTTGTCCGAAAAAACTCGGTGCAACAATGGGAATCATGCCTGCACCAATGCTGACTGCAACAATAAATAAATTATTGCGATTATGATGGAAATCGACCTTGGCCAAAATTTTAATACCCGTTGCCGCCACCATACCGAACATGACTGTTCCTGCGCCACCGAGTACGAATTGCGGGATAGAAGCGGCGATATGCGCCATCTTAGGAAACAGACCAAACGCGACCAGGATACAACCAGCGGCAACACACACATAGCGGCTACGTACGCCAGTAACGCCGACCAGACCGACATTTTGCGAAAAGGAGGTGTAGGGAAAAGTATTAAAAATCCCACCGATCACCGTACCCAAACCATCGACACGCAAACCACGCGCAAGGGTTTTGTTATCGACTTTAATGCCAACGATATCCCCCAACGCAATAAACATACCCGTAGATTCGATCATCGTCACAATCATGACCAGACACATGCTGACAATAGAACCAAGATCAAATTGTGGCCAACCATAATAGAATGGGCGAACCATCGCAAACCAATCCGCGTTTTCGATGCCGACAAAACTGATTTTGCCCATGGCCAATGCAATCAGAAAGCCGATGATCATCCCCATTAACACGGAAATATTGGCAATAAAGCCTTTCATGTATTTTGTAATCAACAAGATCGATATCAACACGACCAGCGCGACCCCCAGATTCTCAGGGGAACCATAATCAGGATTTGGTATTTTAGTGAAGACGCCATTCACAACTTTACCAATAATGGGTTGTCCGCCAGCGGCCCAATTGATGCCCACACCCATGAGCGAAATGCCAATAACAGTGATGACCGTTCCCGTCACGACAGGCGGAAAGAAACGCATCAACTGACTCATAAATGGCGCGACGGCGATACAAAAAATCCCACCAGCAATGACGGCGCCGTAGATATGTAGAATACCCAGATCAGGATTACCTGCCATCGCCACCATGGGGCCGACGGCAGCAAATGTCACCCCCATCATGACTGGCATACGGATGCCGAATTTCCAAATACCCAGACTTTGAATGATCGTGACCAGGCCACAGCAAAACAGATCGGCACTAATCAAAAACGCGATCGCGTACTTTGGCAAATTGAGCGCGCCACCGACAATCAACGGTACGGCAATCGCTCCTGCATACATGACCAACACATGTTGCATGCCCAATGCAAAAAGCTTCATGATCGGTAGTTTTTCATCGACGGGGTGCCGCTCTGTTGTGGTATTCATAATGTCTCGATATTTTAGTTAATGTACTTTGTGCTTTTTTTACAATGTAAATCTGCTGTATTAATCTGCTGTATTAATCTGTTGTACAAATCCGATGTACAAATCCGTTGTACAAATCATCTATAACAACCAGCTGTAACATTCATTTCTAAATACGCTACCTAAACACCCTCACAAGCGTGAAAATTTTCATGTAGCGCGTTCAACATTTAAAAAAAAACCGCATGAAGAAATAGTTCTCATGCGGTTTTTTTCTACATTAACAATCAGAACTTATGGCGAATACCGACGGCAACGCTGGTCGCACGATCCGCAGTACTGATTTTGTCACTCATTGCTACCGCGTACACGTCAGTCCGTTTGGACAAATCGTAATCATAGCCAGCGGAGAATGTATCGCGAGTCCGATCAGCACCAACTAAACTACCAGTGCGTTTGGTATCGGCATAAGCCAGCAAGACGTTGCCGCCTGCTGCGGGTACTTTGGCGCCCAGACTGTAGGTTTTGTCGGTCATTGATGCACCAGTGCTGCTATCGTCTTTGCTAGTCGAATACGTTGCAAATAACTTCGCAACGTTCAGATCGTAGCTACCACCAACAAAATAGGATTTTTGGTAATTGATGGAGGCGTAGTTAATTGGTGTACTTGTCGCATCAACGATCGCACCTGATGTTGGATTACCAACTTGAACTTGGTGGTAGTAAGCCGACAACGCCAGTGGACCATTGAAATACAATACATTCATGCCAACGTTGTTGACGCCCGTTTTGCCCGCTTGCTCACCTGCCTGATAATGGATGTTAGCACTCAAGCCGCTGAAATTCGGTGTGCTGTAAATGATTTCATTACTCCAACCGGAGTCTCCCGCTAAGGTGTTGACCCAGCTACGTGCGGCAAAATTTCCACTCGGTACCCAGGTGTGCAAGACCAATGGAGAAAAATTAAATGAATCGCCAAATGGATTGAAGATAACGGTTGGCAAGAAACTTGGCGACAGATTACGTCCTAAAGAGACTTTACCAAACTCACCAGAAATACCTACGTTTGCATCACGGGAAAAAAGCGTATCACCGGAGAAGCGGCCAGATTGACCGCTATCAGCTTGCAGAAAACTTGTCAGAGCGAAGTCAACCTTCAGACCGTTGCCCAGATCTTCTACGCCCTTGAATCCCAGCCATGAGGTTGTCATCCCGCCACTGTTGACAGCCAATTTACTGCCGGTGTCGCCGCTATATTTGATCGAGCCAGCTGACATATCAACCAGACCCTGGACGGATACCGTTGATTGTGCAAGTGCACTGCCTGCAGCAAAAGTGGCAGCAACTGCGACGACTAGAGTATTGAATTTCATTTTCATCGTTCTTCCTTTATCGAGGTTGTAAAAAAAATCTTTTGCAGCAGCGCACTTTTGCGCATTTCAGTCTTTGAAGCGTCCTGTCTACCAGACGTTTGAGCTCAAACGCAGGTTCAGGATCTTATTAAATCAGCCAGACGAAAACCGCCTATCTGGACAATTTGTTCTATACATTCATGCATTTCGGTGACGCGGTCTGAATTCAGGCGCTGCGCGAAGTGCCGGATAATACTTTGTCTGTCATGCCCACGTACAGCAATGATGAACGGAAAACCAAATTTGTCGTTGTATGCCGCATTCAAGCGTTGTAACTCCGTAAATTCTTCGGGGCTACATTGATTTAATCCGGCACCACTTTGTTCACGCGTTGACTCTTCCGTCAACTCGCCACGCACCGCAGCTTTGCCAGCCAATTCAGGATGGGCACGGATTAAAGTCAGCCGCGCATCTTCATCCGCAGAACGCACCGCGTGCGCCATCGATGCATGCAAATCATGCACGCTGAGAAATGGTCGACGCGTGGCCACAGCTTGTGCAACCCACGGCGAATGCTCAAATATGCCACCTAACACGCTGACGAATTCAGCATCAGAAAGCTGGTTAATGGCGTCCATACTATAGGTCATGCTCATGCTGTTGCCTCTGCTTTGTTTGTCGCTACATAAGGATGTTGCTGCATCCAATGTTGCGCAATATCGATACGGCGGCAAATCCATACCTTGTCATGCGATTGCACATAATCCAAAAAGCGTTGCAGTGCCTTGAAACGTCCCGGTCTGCCAAGCAAACGGCAATGCATGCCGATTGACAGCATTTTGGGCGCGTTGTCACCTTGCGGGTCACCTTCCGCATACAACACATCAAAACTATCTTTCAAATACGTAAAGAACTGCTCGCCAGTATTAAATCCTTGTGGCGTCGCAAAACGCATGTCATTGCTATCTAAAGTGTACGGCACGATCAAATGCGGTTTCACCTCACCAGCGCTGGTGCTGACCTCAGTCCAGAATGGCAAATCGTCACCATAATAATCAGCGTCATACGCAAAACCACCATGTTCCACGACTAACCGACGTGTATTCGGTGAATCCCGTCCGGTGTACCATCCCAACGGCGCACTGCCCGTCAATTCACGAAATATGTGCACAGCTTGCTGCATGTGATCACGTTCTATTGCTTCATCGAGATTCTGATAATGAATCCAACGCAATCCGTGACATGCAATTTCATGCCCTAATTCAGAAAACGCCTGGGTCAATTCAGGATGGCGCTGCATTGCCATCGCGACACCAAATACGGTTAAGGGCAACTTGCGTTTTTCAAATTCGCGCAAGATCCGCCAGACACCTGCCCGCGAGCCATATTCATAAATGGATTCCATTGACATATGCCGCGCTTCATACGCTGCGGCGCCAACAATTTCCGATAGAAATTGTTCGGACGCTTTGTCACCATGCAGAACACAATTTTCGCCGCCTTCTTCATAATTCAATACAAACTGCACAGCAATACGTGCCTGTTGTGGCCATTGTGCGTGTGGCACGTGGCGGCCATATCCAATCAGATCGCGCGGATAAGCTGAGGTGATTGTCATTCTTCGTTTTTCTCCGTCAATGTTGGAACGATGTTGTCAGATCTGACTGCAAATCAACGACGTTTTTGTCCCAGTACCGCCATTAAATCAAAACCTTTACCAACATTTTTCGGTGTACGACAAGCACACTGATGCAAATGTTGTGCCATTTCATGCAAGGCAACTTTTTTATCACGTCGCTCCAAGGCTTCCAGCACCTTAAAATGTTCATCAAATGAACAAGGACGTGTTCCCACTACATCATTACTTGAAATCATTAAAGTCGTTCGCGACACCAGACGACGCAGCATATCGACCAATAATTCGTTGCCACTTAAGCGCGCCAGTTCTATATGAAAATCAGCAGACAATCTGATCCATTGCGACCGATCGCCTTGCAAATACGCATCGCGTTCACGCTCAACCATCGCCCGCAATCCAGCCAAACCATGTGCGTCGGCGTGGTTCACGACTTTTTCTAGTGCAAGTTGTTCCAAATTCTGGCGTAACTCGAACATGTCCTGTGCCTCTTTTTCGCCCGGACTGGCAATAAATGCACCACGATTGGGCTCCAGGTCAACCAGACCATCGGCGGCCAGCTGATTCAATACCTTACGCACGCCGTGACGGGCCATGGCATAAATCTGGCTCAAAGATTGCTCAGTCAATTTAGTACGGGCAGGCAAACGATGATCCATGATGGCATCGTAGATATCGCGATACATGCGCTGTTCTTTTTCAGCGTTATCGGTCGCATCGACGGTATCGTTGCTTTGCTGGTCGTTGGTCATACTACTATTCACGGGCTGGCTCGATGTTGAATGAAGTTAAAGACGACGCGTTTCTGCATAAATTATTTTCATATTTAATCACGATTGTCGACAATCGATAAACAAGAAATTACAGATTTTTATATTTGTGTTGCGTATAACGTCGCGAAGTTCTTGTTTAACAAGGATTTATCGAGGTTTTATTTGACACGTAGAATTTCGCGGGCTTAAGATTGTCGACAATATTGCATAATTTATGTCAATTTTATTTACATTTTTGCTAGATAAAGGATACGCATGGGACGTCTCACGACACATGTACTCGACACCGCTCATGGCAAGCCCGGGCAAGGGATACAGGTCAGCTTGTATCGTATTGAAGACCAAAAAAGGCAATTGTTATGCGAACGCGTTACTAACGCAGATGGCCGTTGCGACCAAGCCTTATTAGAAGGCGAAGCATTAATTGCCGGCGTCTACGAGCTTGATTTTGATGTTGGCAGCTATTTTAAGAAGCTGGGTGCCGTATTGTCGGAGCCCGCGTTTCTTGGGGTTGTCACTCTCCGCTTTGGCGTCTCTGATGCTACACAACACTATCATGTGCCATTGGTGACAACACCATGGAGTTACTCAACTTACCGCGGCAGTTAAGGATTCTCGATGGAAGCGTATTTGTTAGACTGGGCCAACTTGTTATTACGTTGGACGCATGTCATTGTGGCGATTGCCTGGATCGGCTCCTCATTTTATTTTGTGTGGCTGGACAATCATCTGACCCCACCCACCGACGAACAACTCAAGCGGCAAGGTGTGGGCGGCGAATTATGGGCTGTCCATGGCGGCGGTTTTTACAATCCTCAAAAATATCTCGGTGCACCGCCAAAGTTACCAGAGCATTTACATTGGTTTTACTGGGAATCGTATAGCACCTGGCTGTCTGGCTTTAGTCTGTTTTTACTGGTTTATATCTGTAATGCACGTAGCTATTTGATCGATCCAGCAGTAGCGCAGTTGACGCCCGGGATGGCAATCGCCGCCGCCTTAGGATTTCTGGCATTGGGTTGGGTTGTTTATGATCTGCTATGCCGGATTTTTGGTAAAAATGAGAGATTATTGTCCGCTTTAATCGTTGCTTATGTGGTGGCAGCGGCCTGGGTTGCTTGTCATCTATTTTCAGGACGTGCTGCATTTTTGATCATCGGCGCCATGATTGCCACCATCATGAGCGCCAATGTATTTTTCTGGATTATTCCCGGTCAACGCAAAGTTGTGGCAGCTATGAAGGCGGGCGAGCCCGTCGATCCCGTCCATGGGCAACGTGGCAAACAACGCAGCGTTCATAATACGTATTTCACATTGCCAGTCTTATTCGCAATGCTGTCCAACCACTACAGCATGACTTATAGCGCCAGCAATAATTGGTTAGTCCTGGTCTTAATCATGGTTGCAGGCGTGTTGGTACGGCAATTTTTTATTTTGCGTCACAAGGGCAAGTCGCAACCGATTTATCCTATTCTGGCGATTGCCATTCTAGCCGGCGTCGCTGCAATGATCGCTCCTAAACTGGGTACACAATCGGCTACACAATCGTCAACACCAGCGGTGGAAGACCAATTCGTTGAAGTACAAAAAATCGTACAAGCTCGTTGTATCCAATGTCACGCAAGTCATCCTACTTTGATGGACAGTCCAGCGAAAGGCTTAATGTTTGATCAGCCGGGTGTGATTCAAGCGAAATCTCAACTGATTTATCAGCAAGTCGTGCAGCAAAAAATCATGCCGATGGGGAATCTGACCAATATCACGGAACAAGAACGTGCTGTGATTGCTCGCTGGGTAGAAAGCGGCGCAGCGAGCACGCCAGCCAGTAAATAAATCATCGATCAAGAACCCAATAACTAGAAAGTATTTTATGGCCATTGTCACACTCGACCCCAACGCTCCTGAATTTACGCGTCGCTACCCTAACCTTGCCGATCCGCGCTTAGGCGCTGCAACCCTGGCGTGTAGCGATGATTTTTTCGCGGAAATGGCGCGCATGCTCAATCCAGAGCCTGCCGTTTTTATTCCGGGTAAATATGATACCAATGGCAAATGGATGGATGGCTGGGAATCGCGTCGTAAGCGCGTGAATGGCTATGACTGGTGTGTCGTGAAACTCGCGCGTGCTGGTGTCTTGAAAGGTATCGATATTGATACCAGCCATTTCACCGGCAACTATCCGCCAGCTGCGTCATTGGAGGGGGCGTTCGTGTCGGCAGGTGAGCCAGACGCAGACACAGTGTGGCACGAAGTTCTGCCGTCCGTTAATCTGCAGGGCAATAGCCATCATTACCATGAGATTCATCACCCGCAAGCTTTCACACACTTACGTCTGAACATTTATCCAGATGGCGGTGTTGCACGCTTACGTGTGTATGCACAGCCAGAAAACGACTGGGCAACAGTGGATCGCACAAGCTTGTTTGATTTGATCGCAATGGAAAATGGCGGCTATGTCGTCGCCACCAATAATCAACATTTTGGCTTGGCATCGAATCTGCTCATGCCAGGGCGTGGCGTGAACATGGGCGATGGCTGGGAAACACGTCGTCGCCGTGAACCCGGCAATGACTGGTGCATTATTGCTTTAGCACACCCGGGAATTGTCGAGAAAATCGAAGTCGACACCTGCCATTTTAAGGGGAATTTCCCTGACAGTTGCTCGATACAGGCCGCGTCCATGGCAGGCGGCACCGACACATCTTTAATCACGCAATCGATGTTCTGGCCTGTACTGTTACCGCAGCAAAAACTGCAAATGGATCACCAACACTACTACCAGCAAGAAATTCAGGCATTGGGTGAGATCACGCATATCCGCTTAAATATTTTCCCTGATGGCGGCGTTTCACGTTTGCGTTTATTAAGCAGACTGGCATAAAACATTCATAGAAAGCGTTGTATGCCTACATTGACTTTACAGACCCTTTCCAGAGAGGCGTTCGCGCCTTTCGGGGAAGTTATCATGCTCGACGGCGCACGTCATTACCCGATTAATCAAGGTACGACCGAACGTTTCCATGCCCTTGCCACTGCGAACACCGAGACTCAAAACGGGAAAACGATCCTGAGCGTCTTTCGGGGACAACCAAGATCATTGCCATTAGCGATTACGGTGATGGAACGTCATCCGCTTGGTAGTCAGGCGTTCGTGCCAACTAGCCAGAATAGTGAGGATGAATATCTGGTCGTCGTCGCCCCACCAGGCGAATTCGATGTCACAACAATGCAAGCTTTTATCTGCCGTGGCTTTCAGGGCGTCAATTATGCACCTGGGGTGTGGCATCATCCTTTGATCGCTTTACATAAAGTCAGCGATTTCATCGTCATGGATCGTATCGGGGAAGGATTTAACTGCGATGAAGTTGCATTAGACGGCAGTTGGTCGGTGGGCTGACTTGTTCTCAGACTACTGAATGACCAAAAAATGCAAAACTGCAGATAAAAAAATAGCCCACGCTAGGTGGGCTTAAATCCAAACCTTAGGAGGTGTTGGAGGAGACAGGTATAACTATATCGCAGCGCAACAAATACACCAACTACTATTTTCGCATATCAATCATTCACAAAACGAATATCTAGTTTTCGCCTGCAGTTCTTATTGGAAATTTTCCGGCTACTCAAAGATTTCCTTGAAGAAATAACAAGCCTTTCAATACTCACCTATTAATTCAACAAAATACCTCTGTAAAGTCGAAAGGTCATTCACAAGATTGATTTTGGGAAAATGTTGATTTTTCCACATGGGAATAAATCAACATGTTTTAATGCTTCCGCTCTGAATATGATGCAGAACATGATGCTGAACACGCGCCAAGAATAAAAAAAAACCCGCGACCTTGCGGTTGCGGGTTAAATCCAAACCTTAGGAGGTGTTGGAGGAGACAGGTGTAACTATAGTGCAGCGCAACATGGATGTCTGCTTTATTATTCGTATACCTCACATCACTCCAACGCATAACTGATCTCAAGCAAGTTTTACACTCGATTCAAGCTGCATTCAAGCTGCGTTCAAGCCACTTTGTACCAACTACTGCTTCCCCTCTGAAACAATTGCGTCAACGATCTGGCTCAAGAGCAAGAATTTATTGCTCTTTTATTATGTATAATTTGCTGGCAAATATACCTCCTTACCCAGAATCTGGTATCTTTCTCATTCAATACCTCACTCCGATGCAATAGACCTGCAACTCGAGAGTAAAAAACAAAATACCTGGAGCGATATCGTTGGCTAGCTTAAACATGGACCGATGACCGCACAATCTGGAGACCGCAATGAAACTGATTGATCCTATCGTTGAATTTCAACACGAAATTCAACAAATCCGACGTGATATTCACGCCCACCCCGAACTCTGCTATGAAGAACATCGAACGTCTGAAGTCGTGGCGAACAAATTACAAGAATGGGGCATCCCTGTCGTCAGGGGCTTGGGTGGAACCGGCGTTCTCGGCATCATCAAAAATGGCACTAGCGAGCGTGCAATCGGCTTGCGGGCTGACATGGATGCATTACCCATGCAAGAAATCAACAGTTTTGCCCACACGTCAAAACATGCCGGGAAAATGCATGCCTGCGGCCATGACGGCCATACCGCAATGCTATTAGGCGCCGCACATTATTTATCGCAATATAAAGTGTTTGATGGCACCGTCTATGTGATCTTTCAACCCGCGGAAGAAGGCGGCGGTGGCGCGAAAGCCATGATTAAAGATGGCTTATTTGAAAAATACCCGATGGACGCCGTATTTGGCATGCATAACTGGCCAGGTGCTAAAGTTGGCACCTTTGGCGTCACCGCCGGACCGATGATGGCATCATCGAATGAATTTTATGTCACGGTCAAAGGCAAAGGGGCTCACGCAGCGCAACCACACAAAGGCATCGATCCTGTGATTGCGGCAATTCAAATCGCGCAAAGCTGGCAAACAATCGTAAGTCGTAACGCCAGCCCGTTAGAATCTGCGGTGCTATCGGTCACACAAATCCATGCTGGCAGCGCCACCAACGTGATACCCGATGAAGCACAACTTATCGGTACGGTCAGGACTTTCAGTACCGAGATGCTCGATATGATAGAAAATCGTATGCGTAAAATCGCTGAACACACGGCGGCGGCTTTTGATGCAGAAGTTGAATTTAAATTTAGACGTAACTATCCGCCTTTAATTAATCACGTCAACGAAACCGCCTTTGCAACTGACGTCATGCGCGCTGTGGTCGGTGTCGACAATGTCGATGCACAAGTAGAACCCACCATGGGGGCCGAAGATTTCGCCTTCATGTTGCAAGCCAAACCTGGCTGTTACGTCTTTATCGGTAACGGCGATGGCGACCACCGCGATATCGGACATGGCCTCGGCCCGTGCAACCTGCATAACCCAAGTTACGACTTTAACGACGATTTATTGCCCATCGGTGCCACCTATTGGGTCAGATTGGCTGAAACGTACTTGAAAAAAGCGACTAGTGCAGCCATCTGATCGTAATAAATTAATGGTTTATAGATATATTTTTCAACCCCAACAACATCAAACGATAGACATTCTTATGGCCGACGAAAAAGACAACGACAACATCGACGCAGCGCGCAGCCCTTTCCTCGAAGAGAAAGCATTTAAATCTCGCACAGTGCTGGTATTTGGCACGATCAACGACAAACTGGCTGCGGATGTCAGCAAACGTCTGATTGCGTTGGCGGCTGACTCCAAAGAGCCGATTACGCTGTTGGTGTCTTCGCCTGGCGGTCACGTCGAATCTGGCGATGTCATTCACGACATGATCAAATTCATCGATGTACCGGTCAACATGATTGGCTCTGGTTGGGTTGGTAGTGCTGCAGTCAGCGTCTTTTTGGCCGTACCAAAAGAACGTCGCGTTTGCTTGCCAAATACACGCTTTTTGATCCACCAACCAAGTGGCGGCGCCGGTGGTCAGGCAAGCGATATCGCCATCCAGGCACGTGAAATCGTCAAGGTTCGTGAACGGATCGCAGCACTAATCGCACGCGAATCTGGTCAATCGCTGGAACGCGTCACGAACGATATCGACCGCGACTATTGGATGACAGCAGAGGAAGCGAAAGAATACGGCTTAATCTCTCGTACAATCGTGAAGCAAAGCGAGCTAGGCTAATCCCGGATTTGTAGGACGGGTGCAACCCGCCTATCAGTACAAAGCAAGTCAAGACAAGGCAAGACAAAAAAAAAGCAGAGGAAATTAATCATTTCTCTGCTTTTTTTAATGCAAATTCCAACGAGCTAACATCCCTCAAACTGTCTTAAAATTCTTCCCACTCGTCAGCGGCATTGGTTGATGACGCCATCGTTTTTGTCGACTGGGATTGTCCGGCACTACGGGGTTTGGCCAATGCTTTCATCGCTGGCTTGTTGGCTTTAAATGCAGAAGCTGCTACCTTTGATACTGCTTTTGGAGGATTTTCTTTGGCTATTGGTCGCGTTTGAGATGCATAGCCATCGAGTTTAAATACGCTGACAACTTCCGTAAGTTGTTGCGCCTGATTTTGTAATGAGGCCGCTGCCGCTGCCGCCTGTTCAACCAGCGCTGCATTTTGCTGGGTCAAAGTATCCATTTCTGTCACGGCATCATTGATTTGTGAAATACCAGCACTTTGCTCCAAACCTGCTGCCGTAATCTCACTGATAATGTCGCTCACGCGTTTCACACTTTCTACCACCTCACTCATGGTACTACCGGCCTGATCCACCAGGCGCGAACCTTCCGCGACTTTGTCTACCGAGTCATTAATTAACTCTTTGATTTCCTTCGCCGCGCTAGCAGAACGTTGGGCAAGATTACGCACTTCAGATGCTACCACCGCAAAGCCGCGTCCCTGTTCGCCCGCTCTTGCCGCCTCTACGGCTGCATTCAAAGCAAGAATATTGGTTTGAAAAGCAATGCCGTCGATAACGGCAATAATATCGACGATTTTCTTCGACGAATCGTTGATAGAACCCATCGTAGTCACAACCTGCGATACAACCTGACCTCCGCGCTGCGCTACTTCTGTGGCTGAACGGGACAACTGATTTGCCTGGCGGGCATTATCTGCATTATGTTGAATTGTAGAGGTAATTTCTTCCATTGATGAAGCAGTTTCCTCTAATGAACTCGCTTGATTTTCAGTCCGGTTTGATAGATCCATATTGCCCTGAGCAATTTCTGCTGACGCAAACGTAATCTGGTCTGTCCCTGAGCGTACTTGAGAAACAACCGACATCAAACTACCATTCATGTCTTTCAGTGCTTGCAAGAGCAAACCAGTTTCGTCATTACTACGGACATCAATCTTGCTGGTTAAATCGCCAGCAGCAACGGTTTGCGCTACTTTCACGGCGTGCTGCAAGGGTCGGGAAACAATCCCGGCCAGCCAAAATGCGAGCGTCAGACCGATTACCAGACTAGCAGCGAGTGAGATCAAAATTAAGGTTCGAGAGTGTTCATAGACGCTGATACTTGATTGATACGCCTTCACGCCTCCCTCAGAATTAATCTTGACCATTTTATCGACGAGGTCACGCAGCTTAGAATTTACTTTTGATGAGTCCCCACGTAACATTGCCACTGCTGCATCGGAGTTATCTGCTTTTTTCAAGGCAGCCATTTTCTCGGAAATTTGTAAATATTCGTTAACATTTTTTGTATAATCGACATACAAACGACGCTCTTCTGGTTCAGAAATTAAAGCTGAATATGACGTTTCGTTTTCTTTCAGGCCAGTAATCGCTTCCTTTACTCTGCCAAGGTATTTGTCAACTTCCTCCTGATTTTCCGCAAATACCATCTGTGCCTCTTGCGATCGGATTCGCGACAGGCGTTCTTTAATTCCCAACGCTGCCTGGACACTAGGCATCCAGTTTGTACCTAATTCAGTGGCAGAATGATTCACGCTCGATAATTCAAAAATCGAGAAGACGCCAATAAATAGTGTCAATATCAGGAGCATCACAAAACCCACTAATAGCTTTGCAGATATCTTAAGATTATGAAAGAACTTCATTTTTTTCTCCGGCACTTGTAGTGGGATGATAGAAGTAAAAACAACTTTTTATTTCCAACGTAAGTCACATTAAATTTGACACTAATACTGCACCTTACGCTGCAATACCCAGAGGTCCTGTGACACGTTGGTCAAACCTGCGTTCTTGATGATCCAACTTAAACACACCGACGACACGACTTAAGTTATCGGCTTGTTCTTGCAATGAGGCTGCTGCGGCAGCGGCTTCTTCTACTAAAGCAGCATTTTGTTGAGTAATCTCGTCAATATCGATAATCGCCTTATTGATCTGATCAATGCCGGCACTTTGTTCGGCGGAGGCAGAGGTAATTTCACTGATAACATCGTTCACTCGCTGCACACTAGTGACCACATCTTGCATGGTCGCGCCAGCCTCGGCGACCAGTCGTGTACCCTGTACAACTTGCATTACTGAATCATCAATCAGGATTTTGATTTCTTTGGCAGCACTCGCCGAACGTTGCGCCAAATTTCTGACTTCGGACGCAACGACTGCAAAGCCACGCCCTTGTTCGCCGGCCCGCGCTGCTTCGACAGCGGCATTCAAGGCCAAAATATTGGTTTGGAACGCGATCCCGTCAATGACAGAAATGATGTCGACGATTTTCTTCGATGAGACATTTATCGAATCCATCGTATTAACTACCCGCGATACGACGTCGCCGCCACGTTGCGCCACCTCTGTCGCAGACTGCGCGAGCTGATTGGCTTGACGTGCGTTGTCACTGTTATGCTTGACGGTTGAAGTCAGTTCTTCCATCGAGGATGCAGTTTCTTCTAACGAACCCGCCTGACTTTCTGTCCGTGCTGACAAATCCATGTTACCTGTGGCGATCTGTGTCGATGCCGTGGCAATTGCATCGGTACCCTGCCTCACTTCACGCACTACCGATAACAAATTCGCATTCATTTCTTTCAGTACTTGTAGCAGTTGTCCGGTTTCATCCTTCGTGTCGGCCCGAATATCGATACTTAAATCGCCTGCCGCCACCGTTTTGGCAATACGAACTGCTGCTTGCAAGGGGCGCGAAATCACCCGTGCGATCCACAAAGCCAACGCAAGTCCCAGACTCACACTAACCACGCACAGCAAAATAATCCACACTCTGGACGACTTATAAATGGCACTACTTGCGTCATAAGAAGCCTGCCCACCTTCGACGTTGACCTTTACTATCTTATCGGCGATAGCCAAAATCTGACCGTTCAGGGTGGACGAAGCACCACGCAGCGTAACAAGGGCGGCGTCCCGATCACCAGAACGTGCTTGCTCCCGCATTTTTTTTGATTCGGCGAGATACTGATCCCATAGCTTTTGGTATTCAGAAAAATAGGACTTTTCCGCATCCGTTGAAATTAACTTCGCATACGCTTGCTCGTATTTTTTGAGTTCAACGGTGTAATCATCAAAGCGTTTGGCGTATTTATCCACCATCGCAGAGTCACCAGCAGATAACACAATCTGCATTTCCTGGGTACGCAAACGAGACATGCGTTCTTTAATACCCATCGCCGCGTTGACACTTGGCATCCAACTGGCACCGAGATCAACGGTTGTCTGATTAACGCTGGATAATTGATAGACGGAGAAAGCCCCGAGGATGCTGGTTAAGACCAATAAGGTAACAAATCCGAGCAATAGTTTTGATGCAATTCGTAAATCGTAAAACAATTTCATGACGTACTCCAGAAAGGATCCAGACATCAAAAAATGCTACAAAAAATCGAACATTTACTCTTACTATACAAGCAATTTGCAGTGGGAATATGACGGCATCAAGACATTTATAATTGTTTAATAATTCCATGTGGCAATAATGCCGCATTGCGAATAAGAAATTTTACCATTATCAACAATCTTAATCAAAATTCTTTAATTTCGTGCATCACTGGTCTTATTGACGCGATTTTAATGACATTAAATATAAAAGCGGAGCCACGAGGCTCCGCTTTTATTAGTCAATCTCAAATCACTTCCAAATCACTATCAACTCAGCAGCGATTATTTCTTCGCAGTATGGCAATCCGTGCTTTTCTCTTGCATCTGGCATTCTGTGATTAATTTACCGTCTTTGTTCCATGCCTGAACTTTCCAGTGGTTTTGCTCACGCTCCATCGTCATAAAACCAACGTCATTGGAATTACTAAAATGCGCTAAATGCGCAGCCGGATAAGGGGTCGCGCCCTCTTCCAATGGCGTTTTCATCGCTGTATCCAAGGAGGATCCGCCATTGCCAGAAACAAACTGCGTCGGATAATCGTTGGAAAAAGTCAACGCCTCAAACAAATGAATGTGTCCTGAAATGGCCACTTGAATTTTTGGCGAAAACAGGCGTGTCGGGTTCACTTCCTGCAGAACGTCCTGCAATGCACCATTGCCCGGCTTCACATCGAGGCCACCGCTACGTTTCTTCTCTGCAGCCAGGCCTAAAATCGGATGATGGTTCGTAAATAAATTAAAATCGGCGTGCTCAGCCAATTGATTGACCGTTTTCATTTGATCGACATAAATCTGACGGGCAGCATCCTCTTTTGAAATCGCTTTATTTGGCGCTTTAGACGAGTCAAATACGATAATTTGTGCAGATTGCCCGGCAATAGTACCCAATGGCACCGCATACGGTGCGCTGTAATCACCGATCAAATCATTCTGATCGACATTACAATCGCGACCAGCTTGCAATGGACGCGGATCCAAAAAACGCCACCAGCCCTGACCAGCACGAGTACAACTCTCATGATTACCACGCACAAAAACCCACGGCGCGGCATTCAATAAAGCCTGCGCCGGTGTGAAAAAATCGGCCTGCCACGTATCCCAGCCATAACCCCATGGGCTACCGGCACATTCTGGATGACCTTCAGGGCAAGGATTTTCACGATATTGGTAGTCACCTACATGCAATACCAGATCTGGTTTGAATTTAGCAGCCGTTTCTACCATAGAACGGAACGCCCATTTTTCACCATCATTGCAGGGCTGGAAATAATTATCCGACGCCTTTAAACGGCAGCCACTATCACCAACGACAATAATTTTTTGTACCGTCGCTTTTGGCAACGGCAAAGTGTGGCCAGCGATACTTGCTACTTTAGTGCCGTTCGACAAAGGCGCCTCGCAGGTCAGCACGACGAATTCGGAGGGTTTGGAAGCATCAGGCTTACTTGCCGTTTTACGCAATGGCATGGTGGCTGCGGCTGCACGAACCGCCATCTTCTGTGCCGCGCCATCTTGCACCAGTACAGGACAAACGCTGTCGGTGGTAATTGCTTTGGCAAATGCTTGTCCTTGCTCGCCCATAACAACCCACGACGCTTGCAAAGATTTGCTGCTGTCATTGCTCGTTGTTATCGTTTGTTGTCTAGGTAAGCTGTTACAAGCGGCAAGTGAGATCAAACTGGCGATCAACGCAGTGCCACGAATCCAATGAAATTTCAATTTTTTTCTCCGATGACGACAAATAAATTCAGGTCTACATAGTATGCGACAAACATGTCAGGACAATGAATATAAACTTAAGATTGGCTTAATAGCCAGTGTCGTTTTTTTATGAATAGTGAACAAGTTTAGTGCGGCCGGTGATACCCGCAAAATCGGGGCAATGATAGGAGCAGCGCGGGTTACACCACCCTACTAAACTTTCACGACCGCCTGATACGCATGCCGTTTAAAATCAAACGAAAATGGATGCCAGAAGCTCATCAGGCGTTGGGTCATCAAGACGCCGGCAATATTGTGCCGCGGCGAAATCCACCAATGTGTGCCAGCAATGCCGCCCCACTCAAATTCACCTTCTGAGCCAGGTGGGTCGATGGATGACGGTTTCAACGTCACCGCGCCACCATAACCAAAACCTTTGCCAGGTACATCGCCAATTCCGGGAAAGCCAACACCTGTGCCGTTTGGCAAATGATTTTGCATCATCAAATGCAACGTTTCCGGTTTTAATAAAGAGTCACCGCCAGGCATCAGACTACGTATCAAAGCCAGCATATCGTGCATGCTTGAGACAAGACCACCGCCACCCGATAATCGCGGTACAGGAGTCACAAATGCACCCGGATAGGGCGATTTCTCTAAACGCCGCAAACCGCGCTTCAAAATATTTTCCGGATCTGCGCCGCCGTAATAGGCAGTCAGACGATCCAACTTGTGTTCAGGCACAAAAAAGCTGGTGTCGTCCATTCCCAGTGGATTGAGTATGCGTAAGCGAATGAATTGTTCAAAATTTCTACCACTCACGACTTCAACAATACGCGATAAAACATCTGTCGCGATCGAATACTGCCACGCTGTGCCTGGATGAAAACTCAACGGCAATGGTTCGAGTACGGTGATCATTTCTTCCAAGGTCTGAAAAGCATTCAGTACTTTGCGTTCGTTATATGCCTTGTACATCATGCTGCCATGGTCTAGCAAACCGTAACTCAGGCCTGAGGTATGGTTGAGCAATTGGCGAATGGTGATCGACGAACGTGCGGGCTCGGTATCGTCGAGGCTGCCCGCATTCGGTTTTAGAACGCGACGGTTGCCTAATTGCGGCAAATATTGCTCAACTACATCATCCAGCGCCAGCTTGCCATCGTCCATCAGGATCAAGATGGCGATCGATGTAATTAATTTGGAATTTGAAAAAATCCGGAACAAATGATCGTCTCGCAGCAGGATATTATTTTCTTTGTCTGCCCAGCCCACACAATGCTGATGCACCAAGTCTTGTCCGACCAGGACGGCTGTTGATACGCCCGCGAGAATCTCGCGATCGACGTATTTTTGCATTGATGAATTTACTTCACTGAAATTGTAAGTCATATCGTTTATGATCAATTTAAATCTAAGAACTCAAAAAACATTGCCGTTGCAGCGTAGCATATAACGCTAATACGAATTGTCGTTAGCCTCAATCGTCAATCATGCTTGTTAAGCATGATTGACAAACATGATTATCAACCCAAATCATCAGCCCCAAAAACGTCATATTACTACTCCGCCGCCATGACCATCTCATCTCCACGCGATTTCCTGTTCTCTTTATACCAAACGGCGGTCGATGCAGTCAGTGCCGACAAATGCCTGCCCGCATTTTTGCCCGCACCACCTGTGCGTGGCCGCACAATTGTCATCGGTGCTGGCAAAGCCGCCGCGGCGATGGCGCGCACGGTAGAACAGCACTGGCACGGCGAGTTGTCGGGCGTGGTGGTGACACGCTACGGGCACGGCGCACCTTGCGAACGTATCGAGGTCATCGAAGCCGCCCATCCAGTGCCCGATACCGCCGGGCAACAAGCAGCGCAAAGAATTTTGCAAATGGTGCAAGGTTTGAAGGCGGATGACTTGGTGTTGTGCCTGATTTCTGGCGGCGGCTCTGCCTTGTTGGCGTTGCCTGCCGACGGTATCACCCTGGAGCAAAAACAGGCGATAAATAAAGCATTGCTCAAAAGTGGCTCAGCAATCGATGAAATGAATTGTGTACGCAAACATTTGTCGGCCATTAAAGGCGGCCGGCTCGGGCTCGCATGTGCTCCTGCCCGCGTGGCCACGCTATTGATTTCCGATGTGCCTGGCGACGACGCCAACATCATCGCCAGTGGTCCGACCCTACCAGATGACAGTACTTGCGCTGACGCTTTAGCTATTTTGCACAAATATGCAATACCAGTGCCCCAAAATATAATTGATCATTTGCAATCAGGACGTGGTGAAACCCCAGACTCCAGCGATGCGCGTTTTGCCCGTCACACCCATCACATCATCGCGACCGCCCAGCATGCGCTCGATGCTGCAGCCTATGCGGCTGGCGTTGCTGGAATTACGGCCCACATTTTGTCGGATGGGATCGAAGGCGAGGCACGTGATATCGGGGTCATGCATGCAGCAATCGCCCTTCAAGTCGCAAAGAAGGGACAACCTTTCCAAAAACCCTGCGTCATTTTGTCCGGCGGTGAAACAACGGTAACCGTTCGAGGCCAGGGTCGCGGTGGTCGTAATGCTGAATTTTTACTCAGTCTGACGCTGGCGTTGGATGGTCATCCGGGCATTTATGCACTTGCTTGCGATACGGACGGAATTGATGGTTCAGAAGACAATGCCGGAGCGATCTGCGAACCGGATTCGCTACAACGTGCAAAAGTAAATGATTTATATCCAAAACTGATGTTGGAAAACAACGATGCTTATACGTTTTTCTCATCTTTAGAAAATTTAATCATCAGCGGTCCTACCCGCACCAACGTGAATGATTTCAGAGCAATTTTGGTTTTGTGAATCTGCCCCATAGGGATTTATAATGTGGCCTGAATACTCAACATGCCTGTTTCATGATGATGTGTGCGCTGCAATCTCCCTACTCTGAGTTGCTGTCGCTGTTTTTTCGCTGGTCATCTTGATGCAAGGGATCAGGTTTTTTCTACTGCCCTCAGGCTATTTTTAGGCAGCTCAATATCAATTTGGGCGCTTATATTCATGTTGGAAAGGTACACGTGACTTCTACTGCTTCACCAATATTGCCCAGATTAGCGCTTGCTGATATTTGTAAAAGCTATCCTGCGGTCGTGGCCAACGATCATATCAATCTCAGCGTTGCTCCCGGTGAAATCCATGCCGTGCTCGGTGAGAATGGTGCTGGTAAGTCCACGTTAATGAAAATCATTTTTGGCGCAGTCAAACCAGATTCTGGTCGCATCCAATGGAATGGTCAGGAAGTCAGCATCGCCAACCCACAAGATGCACGCAAACTCGGCATCTCCATGGTGTTTCAGCACTTTTCACTGTTCGACACGTTGACCGTTACGGAAAATATTGCACTTGGTCTCGATGCAGGCGTCAATATGGCGGAACTGGCCGAACAAATTCGCCAGACAGGTGCCAATTATGGTCTGGAACTAGAACCGCATCGCCACGTACACACCTTATCAGTCGGCGAACGACAGCGGGTCGAAATCGTTCGTGCTCTTCTTACCCATCCACAGCTTTTGATTCTTGACGAACCGACGTCGGTCCTGACTCCCCAGGCAGTACAAAAACTTTTCGTGACCTTGCGCAAAATTGCCGCTGAAGGATGCAGTATTTTATACATCAGCCACAAACTTGATGAAATCCGTGAACTGTGTCACTCAGCCACGGTGATGCGTATGGGTAAAGTCACCGGACATTGTGATCCGGCACAAGAAACCGCAGCCAGCCTGTCGCGCCTGATGATCGGCGATACCATTCCACAGCACACACCTGATCAACGCAGCCAGCCAGGGGCGTCGCGCCTGCGACTACAACAGCTCACCCTCGCCAAGGCGCATGCGTTTGCGACTGCGTTAGACAACATTAATCTTGAACTCTTTGCAGGAGAAATCGTCGGTATTGCGGGCGTTTCCGGCAATGGTCAGCAAGAATTACTCGCGGCTTTATCTGGTGAAGACCGTCGGCCTGCTGCGCAAATGATCACGCTCAAAGGCAAGCCGGTTGGCAATCGTGGCCCGAATGCGCGACGCGATCTCGGACAAAGTCTGGTGCCAGAAGAACGCCTGGGACGCGGCGCAGTGCCAGAGATGAGCCTGACCGACAATATGTTGCTGTCTCAACAAAAAGCGCCGTTTGTCCGGCATGGCATGATTAATTTTAGACATACGATACAAGCCGCGAGCGACATCATCAGCCGTTTTCGGGTGAAAGCCTCAGGGCCAGCAGCGTTGGCGCGCAGCTTGTCGGGCGGCAATTTGCAGAAATTTATTGTCGGCCGGGAAATCATGCGCGAGCCAGAAGTCTTCATCGTTGCACAACCAACCTGGGGCGTCGACGTTGGTGCAGCCGCGCAAATTCATGCCGAAATTCGCAAGCTCAAACAAGCTGGATGTGCCGTTCTCGTCATTTCCGAAGAGCTGGATGAATTATTTGAATTATGCGATCGCATGCATGTGATCGCCAAAGGCCGTTTATCACCGTCGATTGCAACGGAACTGGCCACCAGAGAACAGATAGGATTGTGGATGAGTGGTTTATGGGACGTCAATGCAACCAGAAGTGCTGAGGTTGCCCATGCTTAAGCTTGAATTACGTGCAGCATCGTCGCGCAGCATGGCCTATCTGTCACCGATACTGGCGCTCGCACTGACGATATTTTTTGGCGGATTGGTGTTTCTGGCACTGGGTAAAAATCCTTTGGTCGGGCTGGAAGTATTTTTGATTGAGCCGGTACGCAGCGCCTCGGCAATTGCTGAGTTACTCATGAAAACGACGCCACTGGTGCTGTGCGCGCTAGGGCTGTCGATCTGCTATCGCGCCAATGTCTGGAATATCGGCGCCGAAGGGCAGTTAATTGCTGGCGGTCTGGCAGCAGGTTCGACCATTTTATATTTCGACAATGGCACATCGGGCCTATCGAGCATATCGGGCAACACCGTGCTGGTACTGGCGACGCTGGCGGGGGTCATTGGCGGTAGTCTGTGGGCATCCATCACCGCATTGCTGAAGGATAAATTTCACGCCAATGAAATTCTGGTGTCCTTAATGCTGACGTATATCGCACAATTATTGCTGATGTATGCGGTAAATGGCCCTTTAAAAGATCCGAATGGCATGAATTTTCCGCAATCCAAAGTGTTTTCCAGCGAGTATGTATTGCCACACATCATGGCAGGCAGCCGTTTACATATTGGCTTTGTGGTGATGTTGATCGCCAGCGCCATCATGGCGGTGTTTGTGTATCGCAGCTTTGCCGGTTATCGCCTGACCGTCGGCGGGCTGGCACCACTGGCAGCGCGCTATGCGGGCTTTTCGAGTCGCAAAGCCTTGTGGACGTCGTTGCTGATTTCCGGTGGCTTTGCCGGTATGGCGGGTGCGTTTGAAGTGGCGGGGCCAATCGGGCAAGTATTACCGTCGATTTCGCCAGGATACGGTTTTGCGGCAATTATTGTTGCCTTTATTGGTCGATTAAATCCTATCGGCAGTATCTTCGGCGGGCTGGTGTTATCGCTGTTTTATCTTGGTGGTGAATTAGCCCAATCGCGCTTAGGTTTGCCTTCCGCCATTACTGGTCTGTTTCAAGGCATGCTGCTATTCCTACTGCTCGCTTGTGACACGCTGATCAATTACCGCCTTCGTTGGAAGAAATAAGTATCATGGAAAATTTTGCAGCTCTTATCGCCGCCTCCATTAATTCTGGCACGCCCTTGTTGATTGCGGCACTTGGTTTGCTGATCAATGAGCGTGCAGGCGTGCTCAATCTTGGTGCGGAAGGCATGATGTTGGTCGCCGCAATTGTTGGATTTGCCGTTGCCCATCAAACAAATAACCCGGCATTGGGATTTTTGGCAGGTGCCGTCGCCGGTATGTTAATGGCAAGTTTGTTTGCGTGGCTAGCACTGGTATTGGCAACGAATCAAGTCGCCACTGGATTGGCCTTGTCGATCTTTGGTGCGGGTCTTTCGGCGTTTATCGGTCAGTCATTTGTCGGTCAGTCTTTGGCACCTGGCAGTCACGGTGTACCGTTTCTGGCGGAGATCCCATTCTTTGGCAAAGCCTTATTTGATCAGCATTGGGCGGTCTATTTCAGCTTGGCGCTTTGTGCTGGCATCATCTGGTTCTTGTACCGTACCCGCGCGGGTTTGGTATTGCGCGCCGTCGGTGAGTCGCCAGAATCAGCGCATGCGCTTGGCTATCCGGTACGCAAAATCCGCTATGTCGCCTTGCTTTTCAGCGGCGCTTGCTGCGGCATTGCAGGCGCTTACCTGTCCATCATCTATACACCGATGTGGGTGGAAGGTTTGGTTGCGGGTCGTGGCTGGATTGCATTGGCACTGACCACTTTTGCGACCTGGCGTCCGGCACGGGTCTTGCTGGGAGCATTATTGTTTGGTAGCGTGACGATATTGCAGTTTTACTTCCAGTCTATCGGTATTGCAATTCCATCACAGATTTTGTCCATGCTGCCTTATGTGGCAACGATCGTCGTATTGGTCGTCATTTCACGTAATCCGGATTGGATCCGTTTGAATATGCCGGCCTCGTTGGGCAAGCCTTTCCGACCTTGATAGGTAACATTAAACAAGGTCGTTTTTTGCAGCAAGTTTGAGAGTAAAAAAAGCGCATTAAGTTTTATAACCATTTTTTGTCCACCGAAGGAAACTGATAATGAAAATTTCCCGTAGAAAAACCCTGGTCGCGGCGGTCTCGCTGTCGGTTCTTGGTCTGGTCGCTTGCGGTAAGAAAGACGAAGCTAAACCAGAAGTCGCCGCTGCCCCTGCTAGCGCAGCCGCAGCACCGGCAGCCGCTGCCGAGCCTTTAAAAGTTGGCTTCATTTACGTCGGTCCCGTCGGTGATGCAGGCTGGACATATGCACACGATGCAGCCCGTAAATTGGTTGATGCCAAATTTGGTGACAAAGTAAAAACCACCTTTGTCGAAAACGTGCCAGAAAGCGCTGCCGATGCCGAACGCGTGATTCGCGATCTGGCAACCCAAGGCAACAAGGTTATCTTCGCAACGAGCTTTGGCTACATGGAAGCGATGCTGAAAGTTGCTAAAGATTTCCCAGACGTCAAATTTGAACATGCCACCGGTTACAAAACGGCCGACAACATGGCGCAATATGATGTACGTACCTATGAAGGTGCCTATTTGGCCGGTGTTGCGGCTGGTAAGCTGAGCAAATCCGGCAAATTAGGTATCGTTGCTTCAGTACCTATTCCAGAAGTCATCCGTAACATCGATTCGTTTGAAATTGGTGCACGCAGCGTGAATCCAAAAGCAACGACCAAAGTAGTTTGGGTCAACAAATGGTTTGATCCGGGCAAGGAACGCGAAGCAGCAACCACGCTGATCGGTCAAGGCGTTGACGTGCTGATGCAAAATACTGACTCCGCTGCTGTCGTACAAACCGCGGAAGAGAAAAATGTCTTAGCGTTCGGCTGGGATAGCGACATGACCAAATTCGGTCCTAAAGCGCATGTAGCAGCGTCGACCATTGATTGGAGCGGCTACTACATCCAACGCGTCGGTGATGTGATTGATGGTAAATGGAAATCTGGCTTTACCTGGTGGGGCCTGAAAGAAAATATGATCGACCTGAAATCGTTCAATGCCAACTTGTCTGACGACGTCAAAAAACTCATCGCTGAGAAACGTCAAGGCGTCATCGACGGCACAGCACCGATCTGGAAAGGTCCGTTAAAAGACAATACCGGTAAAGAAGTGCTGGGCAAAGATGCGGTCGCAGATGATAAGTTCCTGCATGAAATCAAGTTCTATGTCGAAGGTGTAGAAGGCAAAGTACCAGGCTAATCAGTAACTTTCATTTAAAAACCCCGCGCTTCATCATCTGAAGCGCGGGGTTTTTTATTGATACAGCGACAAATTTATGCGTACACCGTACCGGCAACCTCTGCCACAATTTTACGCAGCCACTGTACTTCAGCCGCCGCATGCACGCGCTCATGCCAGAGCATAAAAAACTGCATTTTTGGCATCGGAATTGGCATCGGTAAAATCTCTATCGGCCAGTCTTTGGCACATTGCACAGCAAAACTGCGACTGGTCGTAAACACTAAATCTGTTTTCGAAAGCACATACGGCACCATGCCAAAATAGGGGATCGTCATTTGAATTTTGCGCTTCAATCCTTGCTCTGCTAATGCGCCATCAATGATACTGCGATGGCCCATCATGTAAGGCGTCGGCGCCAAGTGCGACATTTCCAGATAATATTTCAGGGAAAGTCCTTTGCTGACGACAGGATGCTTGCGGTTAACCATGCAGACGACTTCATCTTCAAATAATTGCGCAATATGCAAATGTTGTGGCAAATCCGGCCAATTGCCGATCACACAATCCAGCTCGCCAGTTTCTAATGCGGCAGCGTAGTCAAAACCAGCATTTAGGGCATGAATCACTAATCCTGCCTGCGGTGCCAGTTCACGTACTTTTTCCATTACCATCGGGAGGAGCAATACGCTCAGATAATCCGGCGCTCCGAGGTGGAATACGCGTTGCGTCGTCGCCGCCACAAATGCGGGCGCTGGGCTGGCGATGCTTTCCATCACACTCAAACCTTGGCGTGCCAGCAACAATAATTCTTGTCCACGTTCCGTCGCCGTCATGCCATTTTTGCCGCGTACTAAAATCGCGTCACCCGTAATCTCACGCAAGCGCTTCAGCATATTGCTGATCGCTGGTTGCGATTGCCCCAGCTTCATGGCGGTTCGGGTCACGCTACGTTCCGTCAACAAGGTATGCAAGACACGCAATAAATTGGTATCAAGCTGATCGATATGGCGTGCACTCATGCGGTCACCTCGTTGGGTGCAAATTCGACCACGTCACCGTCAACAAACACCATCATCTGCCCGGGGGCAAACTGTGTCCAGGTTTCATTATTGGTTAGGGGCTCAGTGACAATCACTGCCACCTTATCGTTGGGCGTTGTCACTTGAGAAAAATCAACCGTAACCTGCTCGTCCGACAGATTGGCCACCGGGAAAGGATATTGCCTGACGATGTAATGCAATTTGGTTGAACAATGCGTAAACAGTGCCTCGCCATTCGACAACATCATGTTGAACGTACCAAACGCCGCAATTTCAGCCGTTATTTCACGCATGAATTCAGCTAGTTCAGACATCGCTGGCAAGGTCTCACCAAAGCGCCCGCGCATTTGCTGCAACAAATAACAAAAAGCTAACTCACTATCAGTTGTGCCGACTGGTAAAAAACTGCCGTTTAGTAAAGGGGCGAAATTCTTTAAATCGCCGTTATGAGCAAAAACCCAATAACGCCCCCAACATTCACGCACAAACGGATGACAGTTTTCCAGCATCACCTCGCCTTGAGTGGCCTTGCGGATGTGGGCAATGACGTTTTTCGATTTGATCGGATAGCTTTTAATCAAATCTGCCACCGGTGAACTGACTGCAGGCTGATGATCCACGAACAGCCGCACCCCACTGCCTTCAAAAAAGGCGATACCCCAGCCATCTTTATGCTCGTCGGTTAAACCGCCGCGCGTAGAAAACCCCGTGAAACTAAACACGATATCCGTCGGGGTATTGCAATTCATTCCAAGTAATTGACACATGATGCAAAACGTAAAAATAAGTGCCCATACCTTAACATAGGCAGCTACGATTTTGCTGCTAGTTTTTGATATTTACCATGCGGAAAAAACAGCGAAAACACAGTACAGTCGAGAACCTGCATCTTCAAAAGAATCAGGATTTACAACCACCTGTCCCTCCCTCTTGCGGTAGACGGGAGTATTTGTCGACATTGGTAATAGTTTTGAAAAAAATAAACGATGCCCCACGCGTTTTTTTACTGCTTTGAATGAAACTGATTATTCGTACCTCTGAAATCAAATAACTATTTTCTAATTTATCTGTCAAGCTTAGTGACCGGTATTCAGTGGCATGCGCCGAGGGCAGCATGGGCGCGAAATTTTTGAAATTCACGCCCAAAACAAAGAGCAAACCAAAGACATTACGTGGTTCGGTCACTAATTTTTTATCGCTAATGTAAATTTTGACTGATATGCCAATGATCAAGATGATTTGTTTGCGGCAATATTTTTGCCGGCATATCCTTCCAGCTACCGACATTTCCTATAGTAATCGTGGTATCGGGAAACTCTGCGTTGATCAATAGCTTTGAGATGAAATCCTGACCGATATAAATTCTCCTGGTAGAGGTCAAGCCAGCGTATTTGCTCAGATTTACGCGATTATCTTTAATCCATGCTACCAATGAATCCAGATTAGGATGTGTTTTAGCATGAGTATTGACCTCGACCAATGCCGCTTGCGCAAGTGTTGCGATCCCGCTACCATTATTGGCACCACTTAAGGGATCAGAGAAGCTCCCATTACCATCCCAATAGCGGAGATCAACTTGCTGCGCATCGCTATGCCCGCTGTGCATCAACACTGATTTATAAGGGTCTGCACTACTTTGTTTGACCGACGCAGCAGAGATGTCATTGAAAGGGAGTTTTGTCGCCTGCAACCAATTAAGCATTGACAAGGTTGCCCAACTATCCCCGCCTGCTTCGGTATGATTACCAAACCGATTTACATGGCTATACTGGCTCGTTTCAGAAGCTAAAAAAATAGGCGTAAATACGCTGTATCCATCAATATCCATCGGTGTTCCCTCAGTAGCGAAGATCGTCTGATTGACTTTCGCTTTTAGTTTTACGACCAATTGCGTTTGCGCAGATGACAATGGCAATTGCGTTGGATTTAAGGTGAGACCTGAAAAAGTAATCGACCCCGGTACCGTCATATCTGCTTGTTTCAGATAATCTGTGCCCAGTGAGATGTCGCCTGATTGCGTCCGCAACGCCAATTCGACGGCAGTGAGTTGTGCAGTTTGCGGAATATAGTTAATCGTGGCGGGCATGCCAAAGGTCGCTGGTAAACGCGTTAGCAACGGGACAGACAGGTAGCGACCGGCCAGATTACCATCCGGCGTTGATTCGTTGGTGACAGCTTTTCTTGGATAGTGAGCAAAAAAACCATCAGTGGTAGTACCTTTTGCTTTGAACGAAGTAACGTTCAGATTCGCATTACACGGAATACTCACCGTCAACGTTACTTTCGTCGGGAATTTTGCATCATTCACATTCTCTGCTCCGAGGTTGCCACTAATCTGAATATCGCTATTTTTTGCTGCAGTACTCACGTCCAAACACTGGTCGAATCCCATATTTTCTTGCGTTACATGTGTCTGGTTAACTTTTCCTTGTCGTTTGAAAGCAGGAAAACCGTTCGGATACTCAATATCGAAATACCACATATCGTTAAATTGGCTTTGGCTTTGAGTAAAATGTGGATATTCTTGAGAAGCTACGTCGATATGAATGCCGACATTTTGCGTCCCCTTAGGCACTGTGTACGATACCGGACTGGATATAAATGAATTGGTATCGCCGGCAATTGCCGTCACTGAATAAACCATGTTTGCAGAAATTGCTGCAATCGCCGGGTTTGAAGAATTGGGATTCGCGGCTAACGCTTTGAATGATTTTTTGTTTTTGGCAATATCATTTCTGCGTTGATCAAAAATTTCCTCACCACCATTGTAAAACCACGAGGACGCGTAGTTAGCAGTTTGAGGACTGCTATCTCCTTTCAACGGAACACTGTGCGCTGATGAAAAAGTGGTAGGAATCGCCGCAGGCTGCCGGGCAATCGTAACAATTAACGGCATCTCTGGATGACTGAGTACACCAACGCCATACAATGCGACACCTGGTTGTAATAGTACCTCACTCAAAGAATAGGTGTCTGTCGGCAAACCAGTGAAATGCGCAATGCCCAGGCTATCTAAGGTCGCTATCGCTTTAAATCCGGTGTTGTTGCCACTTGCAATAAATTGGACGCCAGCTAAATCAGTTGCTGGACTATGATCAGAATTAATCACTTGCATTTGCAATTCGCCAGCGCCTAACGTGATGGTTTGTTCAAATCCATACGTATTTTTATAATCTGTGGTGGAAAATGAAACACTCAATGTCAGTACCTTGTTCGTCGCCAGATCATTCAAGAAAATTGGTACTGCCTCACTTTTTAATTTGAACTGATTATTGACGGCATCAAAGTTAAACATAGCACTAATATTTTTTGCACCATTCGAACTAGACTCAATAATCAGACTCGCCGTAGGATCAATTTTTTTACCTCCATTCAACTTAAAAGCGAGCTTAGGCAATGAAGCTGCTGACGCTAGTCCGCCGGTTACGCCGGACACGCTCAATGTGACACCATCGTCAGGATGCAACTTGCCATTTTCATCTGCTTCGTCGATTTTGCTTAACTGTGCACCCACTGTGGAATACCATGGAAGTGAGAAAGAATATTTTTTCCCCAAAGATTTGCTCGTCATCACAAACGTGCTACTAGATCCAACATACTGTTCTGGTGGTGAAAGCAGATAGAGGATATTGCCGGGGCCGATTCTAAATTTGGTGGTCGGACCAGTAACCTGCGTCACACTTAAATCCGATGTATTGACGAGGTCTGGATTCAACGTCGATAATGGAATTTGTATCGTCGATAAATAAGCGGCGGCGTACTGCGATCCATCGAGAGCTATCGGCGGCGGCGACGCCCCCTGACCAATCTCGTTATTATCGTTAGTGCCACCACAGGAAATCAAAGAAAAGGCGAAAGCTATATAGATCGCCGACGGACAACATTTTTTTGCCAACTTCACGAAGTGCATTGCTAACCCCTATTTGTTAAAAAGAATGAACATCAGGTGTTCGAGTCATAGCCGAAAATATCAAAATTTTTTCAGCGGACTTCGATGCTAATGTGATTTTTTATTTAACAAGGCAAATAAAATAAGGCGAATTCTAGGATGAAGTGCAATTTATGAACGGTACCGGTTAATGAGGGCAAGATGCGATAGCATTTGTGCCTTTTTGACCGGCCAGTCGAAATTGCATAATGAACTACACACATCTCACCCA